>NZ_JBIUVD010000001.1:883032-933809 GCF_044742785.1 Streptomyces sp. NPDC087844
CCGGTCCGTCGTGACCGGTCGCGGAGTTCCCCGCGCCCCTGGAGCGGTGGGGCTCGCGCGTCGAGAGCGCTCGGCGCTGTGGTCGGCCGGGGCGCATGCGTCGCTCTTCGGGGCGCCGGTCCGTCGTGACCGGTCGCGCAGTTCCCCGCGCCCCTGGGGCGGTGAGGCTTGCGCGGTCAAGGGCGCTCGGCGCTGTGGTCGGCCGGGGCGCATGCGTCGCTCTTCGGGCCCCGGTCCGTCGTGACCGGTCGCGCAGTTCCCCGCGCCCCTGGCGGGGCCTACGACCAGGTCGCGACCATGTAGCCGACTCCGTAGGGCGCGTCCTCGTACAGCAGGGTGGCGTCGAGGCCCGCTCCCTGGGCCGCGCCCGCGAGCACCTGCCAGGGGGCCCGGCCCGAAGCCTTCAGTTCGTACGCCAGCTCCACGTCCATGGCCTTGAGTGCGGCCACGTCCGCCGTGCCCAGCGCACGCGCGACCTCCGCGTCGAAGCCCGCCGCCCGCTCGTCCAGGTAGCCCGGCGCCTTGAGCGTGCGGCACGCGCTCGCGTCGCCCATCACCAGCAGTGCCACTCTCCCCGTCCCGGCGGCGATCTGCTGCCCGACCTGGATGCACCGCTCGGCGGCGAGTGGTTCCCCCACGCCGAGGCCCTCGACAGGAGCGTCCGACCAGTCCGTACGGCCCAGCAGCCAGGCGGCGACCGCCAGCGAGGCCGGCAGCACACGTCCGGCGGCTTCGGAGGAGGGCGCGGCAGGGCCCTCGGAGCCACCGGCTCCGTTCCGGGGCCCGTTCCCGCCGAGCCGCACGTCGAGGTCGACACCGAAACCGCGGAACGAACCGTGGGAGCCCTCCGGATGCGGTCCGCGCCCACTCTCCTCGGCGGGGCCCACGACCACCAGCCGGTCCGGGCGGGCGGCGGCCAGTACCCCCAGGGCATCCGTGCAGGCGGCACGTGCGGCGTCGAGTTCGGGCGCGGCCCCCGCGGCCACGTCGGGCACGAGCAGGGGCGGGCAGGGGCACACGGCGGCGGCGACAAGCATGATCGGCAGCGTAACCCCGCACGGCGGCCGGGTGTCAGTCCTCGATCAGCACGTCGGTGAGGTCGATGACGGTGAGCACGAGCACAACCAGTTTGCCGTCGCTGATCACGTATTCGACGAACAGGTTGCGCGACAACGCGATCTCACGCGTCGACTCGTCACCGCGAACGGAATGGGAGAGCTTGTGCCGCGGCTCGGTCACCAGTATGGCCAGGCCGCGCTCCAGCACGTCACGCCGGTCAGCGGGCAGGCTGTCGCGTACCTGGGCGGCCTCTTCGGTGAACGCAACTCTGTAGGGCAACACGTGATGCTCCTTCCCGCCCGTAATGTGCCAGGACGTCAGTCGACAGCGCAACCACTGCCCGTGGCGACCGGCAGCGGCTCCGGGACGCCGATCTGCGGCAGTCCCAGCATGACGCCGACCGGCTTCGCGGCCTCGGCGGCGTTGCGCTTCTGCCAGGCGTCCCCCGCGCGCGTGCGGCGCACGTCCAGCGTGGCCCCCTCGGCGAGGAGGTGGTGCGGGGCGGCGTACGTGATCTCGACGGTGACGACATCGCCGGGGCGGACCTCGGCGTCGGGCTTGGTGAAGTGCACCAGGCGGTTGTCGGGGGCGCGGCCGGAGAGGCGGTGCGTGGCGCCGTCCTTGCGGCCCTCGCCCTCGGCGACCATCAGCTCCAGCGTGCGGCCGATCTGCTTCTTGTTCTCGTCCCAGGAGATCTCCTCCTGGAGGGCCGACAGGCGCATGTAGCGCTCCTGCACGACCTCCTTGGGGATCTGCCCCTCCATGGTGGCCGCGGGGGTACCGGGGCGCTTGGAGTACTGGAACGTGAACGCCTGCGCGAAGCGGGCCTCGCGGACGGCGTGGAGGGTCTGCTCGAAGTCCTCCTCGGTCTCGCCGGGGAAGCCCACGATGATGTCGGTGGTGATCGCGGCGTGCGGGATCGAGGCACGGACCTTGTCGATGATCCCGAGGAACCGGTCCTGGCGGTACGAACGGCGCATCGCCTTCAGGACGGTGTCCGAGCCGGACTGCATCGGCATGTGGAGCTGCGGCATGACGTTCGGGGTCTCGGCCATCGCGGCGATGACGTCGTCCGTGAAGTCGCGCGGGTGCGGCGAGGTGAAGCGCACCCGCTCCAGGCCCTCGATCTTCCCGCAGGCCCTCAGGAGCTTGCTGAAGGCCGCACGGTCGCCGATGTCGGAGCCGTAGGCGTTCACGTTCTGTCCGAGCAGGGTGATCTCGGAGACGCCCTCACCGACGAGGGCGTCGATCTCGGCCAGGATGTCGCCGGTCCTGCGGTCCTTCTCCTTGCCACGCAGCGCCGGGACGATGCAGAAGGTGCAGGTGTTGTTGCAGCCGACGGAGATGGAGACCCAGGCCGCGTACGCGCTCTCGCGGCGGGTCGGCAGCGTCGAAGGGAACGCCTCCAGCGACTCGGCGATCTCGACCTGCGCCTCTTCCTGGACGCGGGCGCGCTCCAGGAGGACGGGGAGCTTGCCGATGTTGTGCGTCCCGAAGACGACGTCCACCCAGGGCGCCCTCTTCACGATGGTGTCGCGGTCCTTCTGGGCGAGACAGCCGCCCACGGCGATCTGCATGCCGGGCCGCTTCGTCTTCATCGGCGCGAGCCTGCCGAGGTTCCCGTAGAGACGGTTGTCGGCGTTCTCCCGCACCGCGCAGGTGTTGAAGACGACGACGTCGGCGTCACCGTCGGAGCCTTCGGGAGCGCGTACGTAACCGGCGCCCTCCAGCAGCCCGGAGAGCCGCTCGGAGTCGTGGACGTTCATCTGACATCCGTAAGTGCGTACTTCATACGTTCTGGTCAGGTCCACTGCCCGGCTCCGGTCGCTGCTGCTCATGCGACAAGGGTAGGTGGTGCCCGGAGTGCGCCCCGCCCCCTGGGCTCCGAGTGCGCCCCACCCCATGCGGCCATGGGCTCGCCCCGTGGGCACCGCCCTGGTCATCCGTGCCGGTGAGCTGGCAGGATCGCGCGCATGTTCCAGGCACTCTCCCCCGCCGGCCGCCGCCGGGCCCTGCAGGGTTCGGCCGCCGCCTTCGTGGCCTTCGGGCTGCTCCTGTGGTGGCTGCTGCCACTGGGCGAGAGCTCGCCGAGCGGGAAGGTCGTCTTCAGTACGGGGACACGGACCGGTGTGTACCAGTTGTACGGAAACCTGCTGCAGGACGCGCTCGCCAAGGACATGCCGCGCCTCGACGTGGACCTGCGACAGAGCGAGGGCTCGCAGGAGAACGTGGAACGGGTGGCCACCGGAGAGGCCGACTTCACCATCGCCGCGGCCGACGCGGTCGAGAAGTACAAGGAGAGCGGCAAACCCGGCGCGGACCTGCTGCGCGGCTGCGCGCGGTTGTACGACGACTACGTGCACGTGGTCGTTCCCCAGGACTCCCCGGTGAACTCCATCGCGGACCTGAAGGGCAAGAAGGTGGCGATGGGGCAGCCGGGTTCCGGAGTGCTCCTGATCGCGGAGCACGTGCTGGCGGCTGCGGACCTCGGTCCGAAGGACGTCGAGCCGGTGTACGCCGGTATCTCGAAGATGCCGAAGATGCTGGAGAAGAAGAAGATCGACGCGTTCTTCTGGTCCGGCGGGCTTCCGACCGGCGCCGTGACGGACCTCTCCGAGCGTTTCGACATCAAGCTGGTCCCGATCACGGCCGACCTGGTCGCGAGACTGCACCGGCCGGGCGCGGGGTCCAGCTACTACCGGTCGGCCCTCATGCCGGCGGACACCTACCACGGGGAGCGCAACAATGCCGCGGTACCGACGGTGGCGGTGGCGAACCTGCTGGTGACGCGGGCCGGGACGGACGCGACGCTCACCGAGGGCATGACCCGGACAGTGATCAACAGCCGCGACCGCATCGGCAGGGAGGTGCACGCCGCACAGCGCGTGGACCTGAGGACCGCCATCTACACCGACCCTCTGGACCTGCACGAGGGCGCACAGCGCTACTACCGCTCGAACAAGCCGTAGCCGCCCGGCCGGAGGCGGGGTCCTTGAGCGGGCCTTTCCCGGCCCATGGATGCCTCCTGAGGCCTCCAAGGGCCTCCTGAGGCCCCTGTACGCCCGCTCAGGCCCCGGGCATCGTCCGAGGCACCGACACCGTCACCTTCAGCCCGTGCGGCTCGTGGCGGGCGTACGCGATGGAGCCGCCGCCCGCGGAGAGCAGTGCCCGGGAGATCGACAGGCCGAGACCCGAGCCCTTGATGTTCTGGTGGCCCGCGCTGCGCCAGAAGCGGTCGCCGACGCGGGTCAGTTCCTCGTCGCTCAGGCCGGGTCCGCGGTCGGTGACGACGATCGTCGAGACCTCGCCGTTCGAGGCCACCCCGACCTCGACGGACTCTCCCTCGGGCGTGAACTTCAGCGCGTTGTCGATGACCGCGTCCAGGGCGCTGGACAGGGCGACGGCGTCGACCCAGGCGGTCGTCGCCGGGCACGCCCCGACGAGCCGAACGCCCTTGTCGTCGGCGACCGGCGACCAGGAGGCCACACGTTCGGCGGTGAGCTCGCCGATGTCGGTGAGCCGCAGGTCCGCGTCGGCGTGCTCGGCGAGAGCGAGGTCCAGGAGGTCGTCAAGGACGTGGGCCAGGCGCTTGCCCTCCGTACGGACGGCAGCGATCTCGTCATTGCCCTCGGGCAGTTCCAGCGCGAGCAGTTCGATGCGCAGCAGCAGGGCGGACAGGGGGTTGCGCAGCTGGTGCGAGGCGTCGGCGACGAAGGCGCGCTGCTGCTCCAGGACCTCCTGGACGTTGTCGGCCATCTCGTTGAAGGACCGGGCCAGGCGCCTGAGCTCCGGCGGTCCGCCCGCGGCGGCGACCCGGGACTTCAGGCGGCCGGTCGCGATGTCGTGGGTGGTGGCGTCGAGGACGCGCACGGGCCGCAGCACCCAGCCGGTCAGACGCAGCGCGGCACCGAGCGCGAGGAGCATCGCGCCGGTCTCCCCGGCGCCGATGACGAGCCAGCCGTGCAGGATTCTGGACCGCATCTGTCCGGTGGGCGAGTCGGTGACCACGACCGCGACGACGTCACCGTCCCGGATGACCGGGGACGCGACGACGAGACGGTCCCGCTGCCACGGCCAGACCTGCTCCGGGTCATGGCTGCGGCGGCTCTGGAGCGCTTCGTCGAAGGCGGCGCGGACCTCGCCCTTCCTGGGGATGGTCCAGTCCTCGGGCGCGTTGGCCATGATGTCGTCGTCGCGGTAGAAGACGCCCGCGTTGATCCCGTACAGCCTCTGGTACGTGCCCAGTTCCTGCCGGAGCGTCTCGCCGCGCTGTTCCGTGGCGCTGACCCGTGAACCCTCCGGGCGGTCGGCAACGAACTGGGCCAGGGACGCGAAGCGCGCCGTGTCGTCGATGCGGTCGACGACCACCTTCTGTTGTTGGGCGGCCGCCAGGCTGACGGCGAGAGGGATGCCCAGGGCGAGCAGGATGGCCGCCATCAGGACGATGAGCAGCGGAAGAAGGCGTGTGCGCACCGGGGCCCGCTACGCGGCAGGCGCGACGAGCCGGTAGCCGACGCCGCGCACGGTCTCGATCAGGGCCGGCATGCGCAGCTTGGAGCGCAGCGACGCGACATGCACCTCCAGGGTGCGGCCGGTCCCCTCCCAGCTGGTGCGCCAGACCTCGCTGATGATCTGCTCCCGCCGGAACACCACTCCGGGCCGCTGGGCGAGGAGCGCCAGCAGGTCGAACTCCTTGCGGGTCAGCTGGACGACCGAACCGTCGACGCTGACCTGCCGTGTGGGCAGCTCGATGCGTACGGGCCCGAGGTGCAGCGCGTCGTCACCCGAGGCCGCCGCGTCGTCGGGGACGGTGCGCCGGGCGACGGCGTGGATACGGGCGAGGAGTTCCCCGGTGTCGTAGGGCTTCACCACGTAGTCGTCGGCGCCGAGGTTGAGTCCGTGGATCCGGGAGCGGACGTCCGCGCGCGCGGTGACCATGATCACGGGCGTGCTCGTCCGCTTGCGGATCTTGCCGCAGACCTCGTATCCGTCCTGGTCGGGCAGGCCGAGGTCGAGGAGCACCACTCCGAAGCCGTTGCCCTCCGGAACGAGGGCCTGGAGGGCCTCCTCGCCGCTGCGGGCGTGTGTGACGGCGAAGCCGTGGCGTGCGAGGACCGCGGACAGAGCGGCTGCGACGTGGTTGTCGTCCTCGACAAGGAGCAGTCTCATTACGGCCCCCTTCAGTTCATCGTTCGTACGTTGTCGGCGCGTAGACAGTGGACAGACATACGTTCTCAGCGGTCGGACTCGGCCACGCGCGCGTGTCCCCTGGCAGTCAGGCCGATGGACGCGGACGGCGTCAAGCGTGTTCGGGGCGCGGCCCGCATCCGTTACGCAGCCGGTACGCGCCCGAGGCGGCCTTCACGAAGAGTGTCTGTCCGCCGCCGGATCGTTATGCTCAATTTCCCCTCAGATGTGATGACGCTGATCGTGCGGCGTCACTACTGTCCTCCGCAACCGAGGAGGACGGAGCTAGAGGCCGATGACCGAAGTATCGGTGACCAAGGACGCCCTGCCCACGGCCGACGATCTGGTCGTACTGAAGAACGTCAACAAGCACTTCGGTGCGTTGCATGTACTTCAGGACATCGATCTGACCATCGCCCGTGGTGAGGTTGTCGTGGTCATCGGACCCTCCGGGTCCGGAAAGTCCACCCTGTGTCGCGCGATCAACCGCCTGGAGTCGATCGAGTCGGGATCCATCACGATCGACGGAAAGCCGCTGCCCGAGGAGGGCAAGGCACTCGCCCGCCTGCGTGCCGACGTCGGCATGGTCTTCCAGTCGTTCAACCTGTTCGCGCACAAGACAGTGCTCGAAAACGTGATGCTGGGCCAGCTCAAGGTCCGTAGGACGGACAAGAAGGAAGCCGAGGAGAAGGCCCGGGGTCTGCTCGACCGGGTGGGTGTCTCCGCCCAGGCCGACAAGTACCCCGCGCAGCTCTCCGGCGGGCAGCAGCAGCGTGTCGCGATCGCACGAGCGCTGGCGATGGGCCCCAAGGTCATGCTCTTCGACGAGCCGACGTCGGCTCTCGACCCGGAGATGATCAACGAGGTCCTGGAAGTCATGCAGCAGCTCGCGCGTGACGGAATGACGATGGTCGTAGTCACCCACGAGATGGGATTCGCCCGTTCGGCGGCCAACCGCGTCGTCTTCATGGCGGACGGACGCATCGTCGAAGAGGCTGTGCCGGACCAGTTCTTCAGCAACCCGCGCAGCGACCGGGCGAAGGACTTCCTGTCGAAGATCCTGCATCACTGACGACCTACGTCACCCGCACGCCGGATCGCACTCCTTCACCACTCAAAGGATGTTCACCATGAAGCTCCGCAGGGTCACCGCCGCCTCGGCCGCCGTCCTCGCACTCGCTGTCGCCGCCACCGCGTGCGGTTCCGACGACAAGGACGACAGCAGCAGCTCCTCCTCCGGGAGTGGCGACAAGAAGATCACCATTGGTATCAAGTTCGACCAGCCCGGCATCGGCCAGAAAACGCCGGACGGCTACACGGGCTTCGATGTCGACGTGGCGACCTACGTCGCGAAGAAGCTCGGCTACAGCGAGGACCAGATCACCTGGAAGGAGGCGAAGAGCGCCGACCGCGAGACCATGCTCCAGCGTGGTGACGTCGACTTCATCGCCGCCTCCTACTCGATCAACGACGAGCGCGCCGCGAAGGTCGACTTCGCCGGCCCGTACCTCCTGGCCCACCAGGACGTCCTGATCCGCTCCGACGACACATCGATCAAGTCGCCGGCGGACCTCAACAGCAAGAAGCTGTGTTCGGTCACGGGCTCGACCTCGGCGCAGAACGTCAAGGACAAGCTCGCCCCGAAGGCCCAGCTGCAGGAGTACCCGACGTACTCCGCGTGTCTGACCGGTGTGCAGAGCGGCGCCATCGACGCGCTGACCACGGACGACTCGATCCTCGCCGGTTACGCCTCGCAGGCGAGCTTCAAGGGCAAGTTCAAGCTCGGCGGCTTCAAGATGACCAACGAGAACTACGGCCTCGGTGTCAAGAAGGGCAGCGACCTCAAGGCCAAGATCAACACGGCCCTTGAGGAGATGGTCTCCGACAAGTCGTGGGACAAGGCCGTGAAGGACAACTTCGGCCCGGCCGACTACAAGAACGAGCCCGCCCCGAAGATCGGCGACGTCGTCAAGTAAAGCGGGATCCGTCCTGACCGGTGCGTCGTCCTCCTGGGGCGGCGCACCAGTCAGGAGGAGCCCTCCCCACACGCGGAAGCGCGGGAGATCGTGTTCGATTTTCTTGAAGGTTACGACCTGTGGGAAGCCTTCTGGACGACGGTGAAACTGACCGTGCTGTCCGCTGTCGGCTCCCTGATCTGGGGAACCCTGCTGGCCGCCATGCGAGTCGGCCCGGTGCCCCTCATGCGCGGTTTCGGTACCGCCTACGTCAACATCGTGCGGAACATTCCGCTGACCGTGATCATTCTTTTCTCTTCTTTGGGCCTCAGTCAGACGCTGGGCTTCAACATGGGCTCAAGCGATTTCGTCGTCATCAACTTCCGGCTCTCGGTGCTCGCGCTGGCCCTGTACACCTCGGCCTTCGTGTGTGAGGCCCTGCGTTCAGGCATCAACACGGTGCCGGTCGGCCAGGCCGAGGCGGCTCGCGCCATCGGCCTGAACTTCACCCAGGTGCTGTCGCTGATCGTGCTGCCGCAGGCGTTCCGTTCGGTCGTCGGTCCACTGGCGAACGTCCTGATCGCGTTGACGAAGAACACCACGGTGGCCGCGGCGATCGGCGTGGCCGAGGCAGCGGCGCTGATGAAGGAGATGATCGAGAACGAAGCGCAACTCCTGCTGATCTCGGCGGTGTTCGCCTTCGGGTTCATCTGCCTGACACTGCCGACCGGTCTGATCCTCGGTTGGGTGAGCAAGAAGGTGGCGGTGAAGCGATGAGCTCGGTCCTCTACGACGCACAGGGCCCGCGCGCCAAGCGCCGGAACGTCGTCTTCACGGTGGTGTTCCTCGCCGCCCTCGCCGCGGTGCTGTGGTGGGTCTACAAGACGCTCGACGAGAAGGGCCAGCTGGAGTGGGTGCTGTGGAAGCCCTTCTTCACCGGCACCGAGGCCTGGTCGGTGTACATCTGGCCCGGCCTGAAGAACACCCTGATCGCCGCGGCGCTGTCGATGATCATCGCTCTGCCGCTCGGTGCGTTCTTCGGCATCGCCCGGCTGTCCGACCATGCCTGGCTCCGTGTGCCCGCGGGCGCCGTGGTGGAGTTCTTCCGCTCCATCCCGGTACTGATCCTGATGATTTTCGCCAACGCCGCGTACTCCGAGTACACGAACGTCAGCTCGGACGACCGTCCCCTGTACGCGGTCGTCACCGGCCTGGTGCTCTACAACTCCTCGGTCCTCGCCGAGATCGTCCGGGCGGGCATCCTCTCGCTGCCCAGGGGACAGGCCGAGGCCGCGTCGGCCATCGGCCTGCGCAAGAACCAGGTCATGCGGTTCATCCTGCTCCCGCAGGCGGTCACGGCGATGCTGCCGGCGATCGTCAGCCAGCTCGTGGTGATCGTGAAGGACACGGCACTCGGCGGCGCGGTCCTCACCTTCGCCGAACTGCTCGCCGCGGCCAACACGATGAGTGCCTACTACGGCGCGAACACCATCGCCAGCTTCACGGTCGTCGCGGTGATCTTCATCGTGATCAACTTCTCGCTCACGACCTTCGCCGGCTGGCTGGAGACCAGGCTGCGCCGCGGCAAGAAGTCCACCGGCGCGGTCCTCGGCGCGGACGCGGTCGAAGAGCTCAACACGCCCGGTGAGCACATGGACGGGACCCGCTGAGCCGACAGGGGTCGCCGAACGGACCGCGTACGCGGAAGAACTGACGAGATGTGAGCAACCGGAGGCAGTGGCGTGGTCGCCGCTGCCTCCGTCACTTGACGCAAGCACCGGCAATAGGTTGCATACGTTCTGTGATCGTGTACCCCGCTCCACCTGCAAGTCCCGGTAGGACACTCTGGATGCCGCTCCGGGCAGGGGGCACCGCGCCGTGGACCCGGTGATCATCGTCGGAGCGGGGCCCGTAGGACTCACGCTCGCCCTGGCGCTGGCGCGTCAGGAGGTCCCGTCGGTCGTCCTGGACGAGAGCGCCGGCAACGACGAACAGCGGCTCGCGCGAACGGCCGTCCTGCGCGAGGACACGGCCGCGCTGGTCGGACGGCTGACGGGCTTCCCCGTCGCCGAGGCCGGTTTCCGTTGGGCCGGATGGCGGTCGATGCGGCGCAAGCAGGTGATGCGGGAGATCACGTTCGGCGAGGACGATCCCGCGCTGCTGCACCTTCCCCAGCACGTTCTGACCGCCGCCCTGCGCAAGGCGATCGGCACCGAACGCCTGGTCGGGGTCGCCGTGGACAGCCGTCTCGACTCCCTTGAGCAGGAGGCCGCCGGCGTCACCGCGCACACCCGGGGCCCCAGGGGCACCTGGTGGCGCGGCAGTTACCTGGTCGGCTGCGACGGGCCCCGCTCGACGGTCCGCAAGCTCCAGGACATTCGTTTCCCGGGCCGTACGGCCGTGGAGCGCCACGCCGTCGCCGCACTGCGTACGGAACTCCCGTGGCACCGCAAGGCGTTGCTGCACCGCACGCCGCCGTGGCGGACCTCGGGCCCCCCGGTCTCCGAAGTGACCGCGCGCCCCCTCGCCGACGACGTGTGGCGCATGGACTGGCTGCTGCCACCGGGCAAGGACCTGGTCACACCGGACCTCCTGGTGGCACGCGTCCGGGAGACCCTCGCGGGCTGGAGCGGGGGCACCACCCCGCCGTACGAGCTGCTCGACACCGGCGTCCACACGGTCCACCACCGGCTGGCGCGGCGCTGGCGGGCCGGCCGGGTCTTCCTCGCCGGGGACTCGGCGCATCTGCTCGGCGCACTCGGCACCCAGGGCCTCGACGAGGGCCTGAGGGACGCCGACAACCTCGCGTGGAAGCTGGCCCTCGCCTGGCACCACGGTCCGCACGAGGCACTGCTCGACAGCTACCAGGTGGAGCGGCGCGCGATCGTCGCCGCGCGCCTGCGCGCCACCGACCAGGCACTGCCGCTGCTGCGAGGCGGAGGACTGCGTTCCGCGGTGCCCGGGGCGGCCCGGGGCCACGACGCCCTCCTCACGGACGGACACCTGGGGCGCGGTCCACTGGGCACGCCGGGGGCGTACGCTGATTCGCCGCTCGCACCTCCGCACGCCGAGTCCGAGGTCGAGGTCGACACGGCGGCGGGTGCCGCGATCGCCGATGTACGGGTGACGGCCGAGGACGGTTCGTCGGTGGCCCTGCGCGACCGGCTGGGCAGGGGCGCGCTGCTCGTGCTGCTGATCGCGCCGGGGACCGTGGTGTGGGACCGCAAGCACTGGGTGACGGCCGGGATCATGCCGCGGCTCGCCGCCGCCGTGACCGCGCTGCCGCACCGGGCCGAGCTGCTGGTCGCCGAGAGCTATCCGGGCGCGGCCGCGCACACCGTGCTGCTGATCCGCCCGGACGGGCACCTGGTCACGGCGCTCGGCGGGGTGCGCCCCGCCGACCTCTACGAGGCCGCTGAGGCGGCACTGGGTGGCCCCCGGGCCACGGCGGAGGCGCCTGCGGGCACGTCCTGAAGGGGGTTTGTTTCCCTGTGCAGAGGGCTGTTGTCCAACCGATGACACTGAGTTGACCGGCCCGCACCGTCATGGTCTACTCCGGATCGTGACTGACACCTGTGTGCGCCTGTGGCGGAGGGTCCATATGGACCTGGTCCGCTATGCGGGCTGCGTGTGTCGCCCGTCCTGCTGAATTCGCGCCCCCCTGAAATCCCGCGCGTGAGGCCCTTCGGCGGCCACGCGCACCCACGCGAACGCTTGTCAGGACGGTACCCGTGTCTGTGTCACCCTCTGCTCCCGCTTCCGCCGGTTCCACCGAGGCCCGCACCCCCACCCAGGCCGAGCTGCTGGACTTCGTACGGCGCACGGCCGCCGACGCCGAACTGATCGCCTCCCTGCCGCTCGATCCCGAAGGCCGTACGTGGGTACGCCTCGAAGGTCCCGGCGGAAGCGAGGCCTGGCTCATCGGCTGGCCGCCCGGTACGGGCACCGGCTGGCACGACCACGCCGAGTCGGTGGGCGCCTTCCTCACCGCGTCCGGCGAACTGAAAGAGAACTCGCTCGTCGCACGGCTGCCCACCGACGGCTGGAAGACCCTCGAACTCACCGAGGGAATCGACCGTGAGCGGCGGCTGTCGGCCGGCAAGGGCCGCTCCTTCGGCCGCCACCATGTGCACGAGGTGCTCAACGAGTCCACCGAGGAGCACGCCGTCTCCGTGCACGCGTACTACCCGCCGCTCCCCCGGATCAGCCGCTACAGCCGTACCGGCCAGGTGCTGCGCCTGGAGCAGGTCGAGCGCCCCGAGGACTGGCAGTGACGGCCGAATGCCCGGTGGGGATCGATGAGTTGCTGGAGCGGGTCCGTGCGGACCTGCACCGGGTCGAGGCGGAGACCGCCCATGAGGCCGCGGAGGCAGGCGACGCCCTGCTGGTCGACATCCGGTACGCGGCGCTGCGCGAGCGCGACGGGCTGATCCCTGGAGCGCTCGTCGTCGAGCGCAACGAACTGGAGTGGCGGCTCGACCCGCAGGGCAGCCATCGCGCCCCCGAAGCCACGGGCCATGACCTGCGTGTCTTGGTCGTCTGCAACGAGGGCTACGCGTCGAGCCTCGCGGCCGTCTCCCTGCGGCAGCTGGGACTGCACCGGGCCACGGACCTGGTGGGAGGCTTCCAGGCTTGGCGAACGGCGGGACTGCCGGTGGCCAAGCCTACGGCCAGGGCCTAGGTCTCGGCCCTGCGGCTGCGGCTGCGGCTGCGGCTGCGGCTGCGGCTGCGGCTAGGGTCACGCCTTTGGGCCCACCTGCGGCCACGACTTCACCTCAGGTTCCGGCCCCGGAGCCGGCTCCGGCTTCCGACCGGCTTCGACTTCAGTTCCGGCTTCAGCCCCGGCTCCGGCTTCGGCTTCGGCTTCGGCTTCGGCTTCAGCCCGGCTCCGGCATACCCCGTCAGTCCCTCGGGCATGGCTTGCGGTGGGGGTCCCTTCATGTAAGGGGCCCCCACCATTGCGTACCGCCCCTTACTCCCCCATCACTCCCTGGCCGTCGCCGCCGTGACGGGGCGGACCCGGAGAGCCGCGCGGCCGGGCAGCGCGCTCGCGACCAGGGCCAGCAGGCCGGCGGACGCCACTACCGCGATGTACACCAGCGGCGTGACGGCCGGGGCCGCGCTGCCCGTCATCCCGATGCTGAAGGCCGTGAGGACGGCGAGCGCGATCCCGCTGCCGAGGGTTGTGGCCAGCAGCAGGACCGACAGCGCCTCGATCCGCAGCATGCGCAGCACCTGCCGGCGGGTGGCGCCGGCGAGGCGGAGCAGCGCGAACTCGCGGACGCGTTCCGATATCGCCATGGCGAGCGTGTTGACGACCGCGATGGCGGTGAAGGCGAGCACGAGGCCCATGGCGAAGTAGTTGACCTCGGCGTTCGCCTGCTGCCGCTCGGCCTGCAAGGAGTCCGCGGTGGCCGGTGAGACGACCCTGACTCCCGGGAACTTCCGCACGGCCGTCGCCAGTTCTTCCTGTGAACGGTGGGTGGAGACGAGGACCGTGGCCGCGAGCGGGTTGTCGACGTGCCGGGCGACCAGGTCATGGGCCATGGTGAGGTCGCCGAAGCCGAGCCCCCTGGCGTAGACCGCGGCGACGGTGAGGGTGACGGGCGTTCCGTCGCCGAGGGTGAGCTTCAGCGTGCTGCCTGGCCGCACGTGGAGCTGGTCCGCGGCGAGTTCACTGACGGCGATGGTGTCTTTCGCGAGTCCGGCGAGGGAGCCGGCCGTGACGTCGGGATCCCAGGTACGGGTCAGCCCCTGGGGTGTGACGCCCTGTGCCGCGTACTTGGAGAGCCCGACGCGGACGGTGGTGCGGACGACCTCGGTGGCGACGTCATCGCCCGTACGCAGCTGCTGCGCGGCCTGCGCCGGGACGCCTGGGCCCTGTGCGGCGAGGACCCAGTCCGCGCGGGTGCCCTCGCGGGCCTGGCCCCGGGCGGCGTGCCCCAGGGTCGGCTGGACGAAGAGGACCGTGCAGGTCATACCGATGAGGAGGGTGAGAGGGGTGACGACGGAGGCCATGCGGGCGGCGTTGCCGCGCAGGTTGGCGGCGGCGAGCCTGCCACCCGGCCCGGTGAGTCGCAGTGGAGCGCCCAGGACCGCCACAGCCGCCCGGACCAGAAGCGGGCCGAGCAGGGCGACGGCGGAGGAAAGGACCACCACCGCGAGGAACGTCACGGGAGTCGAGGCGGGTTCGGTGCGCAGCACACTGAGCAGGACAACGAGGACCGTCCCTCCGGCCAGCAGCACGAGTCCCGCGAGGATGCGGCCCCAGGCGGGCCGGGTGAGTGCGGCGCCGGTCTCGGCGAGTGCCTCGGCCGGGCGCATACGGGCGATGCGACGGGATGAGACACGCGCGGCGGCCCAGGCACCGAAGAGGGTGGCGGCGACCGCGGCGAACAGCGGGAACACGCTGACCGTGTGCTGAAGCGTGGCAGGGACGGCACCGAGGGCGACGAACCTTCCGTGCAGCCACCCGCCCAGCGGCAGTCCGGCGAGCGCTCCGATGACGCCTGCGGCAGCGCCGACCAGCAGCGCCTCCCGGCCGAGAAGCTTACGGACCTGTCCTGAAGTGGCGGCGATGGCGCGCAGCAGGGCGAGTTCGCGGTGCCGCTGCTGGACGGAGAGCGCGAAGGTGCCGACGACCACGAGAACGGCGACGAGAAGGGATGTGCCACCCATCGCGCCCCCCATGCTGACGAGTTTGATCCGGGCTGCGGCAGCGTCCAGGAACTCGACGGGGCCTCGCTCGTCCCCCGCACCGACCTGCGCGGTGGTGCCGTGCAGCGCCTTGGCCACGGCGCTTTCGAGTGCGGCCGCATCGGTGCCCTTGTCCGGTACCACGCCGAAGGCCGTGACCTGGCCCGGATGGGCGGCGAGGCGCCGGGCTTCGGCGGCCGAGAAGAAGAGGGAGGTCTGGTGACGTATACCGTCTCCCGCGGGCACCGCGATGCCGGTGACGCGGTACGTACGCGGGCTCTGCGTGGACTGGACGCTGAGCCGGTCGCCGGGCCCGATCCGGGCGCGGTCGGCGAGGTAGCGGTCCACCACCAGTTCGTCCGACGCGCGGGGCGGGGTACCGGTGGCGAGGGTGTACGGGGTGAGGGCCGCCGAGTCCCAGGCGTGGCCGTAGGCGGTCCGGTCGCCGGTTCCGGTGGGTGTCAACGGCTGAGCGAGGAACGTCAGCTCGGGGATGACCCGCTCGACGCCGGGAACCTCGCCGAGCCGCGCTGCGAGGTTCTCCGGCAACCAGGCCCGTTCGGCGATGGGTTTGGCCTTGTGCTTGGTCTTGGTCTTGCCCTTCTTGTGCTTGACGGTGGTCTGGTGGACGTTCTGGTCGGCGGAGACCACGACGGGGGTGGCGGCGTAACGCTCTGTGCGGATGGTGCCACGCAGTCCGGTTTCGAGGAGGGTGCCGCAGGCGGTGATGAGGGCGGCAGCGCACATCAGGGCGAGGAAGGCGCCGAGGAAGCCGCCTTTGCGGTGCCGGACGGTCCGCAGGGCATAGCGCAGCATCATGGCGTCTCGGCCTCTCTCCTGTTGTCTTGGTCTTGGCCTTGGCCTTGGCCTTGGTCTTGGTCTTGGTCTTGGCCTTGGCAGGCCTTGGTCTTGGCCTTGGCCTTGGTCTTGGTCTTCGTCCTCGTCTTGGTCTTCGTCTTCGTCTTCCACGCCTTGGTCTTCCAGGTCCTGGCCGTCCGCGGCGGCGGTCTGGGCGGGGAAGGCGAGGAACCGGGTGAGTACCGTGCGGGCGCCGGCCGGAGTATCGGCAGCGGGGCGCTTGTACCGGTTGAGGAGGCCGATGTACTCCTCGAAGAACGTGCGGAGTTCGGGAAGGGTCAGCCGGATCGTGCCCCGTGAGTACGGAAAGGCGTCCGCCCACGGTTCGTCGGCCGCGTCCAGTTGAAGCTGCTCGAAAAGTTCGAGGTCGGCGGCGTAGGCGTGGTGGTTGAGTTCGTCCATCACGAGCCGCATCTCGGGGCTCTGGCGGCTGCGGGGCGGAAAACGGCGGTCGCCGGGAACGGCCCGCCACCAGCGCTGCCGACCCTGGCCGTGGGCACCGGTCTCCTCGACGAAGCCGTAACGCGCGAGTTCACGCAGGTGATAGCTGGTGGCACCGGTGTTGAGCCCGAGCGCCCGGGCCAGGGTCGCGGAGGTGGCGGGGCCGTGCACGGTGAGGTGCTGCAGCATCCGCTGTCGACGGGGCTGGGCGAGTGCTTTGAGCGTGGCCAGGTCGGAGAGTTCGACCGGGGCGCGGCCGGTCTCCTCGGACGCGGGAGACGCGCGCCCTGCTTCCGTGGGGTCTGGGACGCCGGGTGTCTGTGCCATGCGTACACAGTCGTCTGTGCACAGGTGTCTGTGCACTGCGGTCGCCCGGCGTCCTGGGAGGGGGGTTAACCCCCGTCCCCCCCACGACCACGACGAGAACCAGTACAACAGAAGCCCTCTGCCGGGGAGTTGTCACCTACTCGGATCGAAGTACTCCACTGACAGACAGCGTGACGGCGACCCGCCCTACGGCGACCCGCCCTACGGCTCAGGGCCCGAGCACGATGGGCGCCCCCGCGCGTCCACCGTGCCCAGGCCCTGCCCTGAATGGCAGGGAACGCAATCTCCTCGGTGCAGCCTCTCGGCTCCCTCAGATCTCCTCGTCGCCGAGGAACTCCGTGTCCTCGCCCTCTTCCTCAAGCGCCTGGCGGACCACGCGCAGGGCGGTGCCCTGGGAGTAGCCCTTGCGGGCGAGCATGCCCGCGAGGCGCCGTATGCGCTTGTCGCGGTCGAGGCCGCGCGTGGAACGCAGCTTGCGCGCCACGAGTGCGCGTGCGGTCGCCTCCTCCTGGTCGGAGTCGAGTTGTGCGACCGCCTCGTCGATCAGCGTGGAGTCCACGCCCTTGGTCCGCAGCTCCTGGGCGAGTGCCCGCCGGGCGAGACCCCGACCGTGGTGGCGGGACTCCACCCAGGCGTCCGCGAAGGCGCCGTCGTTGATCAGCCCGACCTCTTCGAAGCGTGACAGCACCTCGTCCGCCACGTCGTCCGGGATCTCTCGCTTGCGCAACGCGTCCGCCAGCTGTTTGCGGGTGCGCGCGGTCCCGGTGAGCAGGCGCAGACAGATCGCCCGCGCCTGCTCAGCCGGGTCCTTCGGCGACTCCGCCTTCTCGGCCCTCGACGAGGAAGGGGCACCACCGTCCTGTGCGTCGCCGGACGACTCTCCGAAGCCACTGCGCCGGCCGCGCGCCCGCCGAGCACGGCCTCCGCGCCCCGGAGCGCCCTCGTCCCGCGCCCCGCCGTCCCGGTCTCCTCCGTCCCCGTCCCCGTACGGCCACCCACCGGCGCCGCGCCCTGAGCCGGCGCCCGACGATGGATCGCCGCCTTCCCGCGGACCGTCACCGCGGGACGTACCATCGCCGCCTCGCCGCCGACCACCCACAGGCCGGCGGTCTCCCCCGTACTCGCCGTGTGCCCCGTCCGCGCCCGAGGCACCGGAACCGAACGGCTCATCACCTTCGTACGATCCGTTGCCCTCGTACGCGCTGCCCCTGTCGGCAGAGCCGAAGTCTCCCCCGTGGCCCTGCCCTTGGGAGGCGACGGGGTAGACGTGATCGGCCCAGTCCGTTCGTCGTGTCACGGACTAGCTCTTGGCCGCCGCGGCCTTGGGCTTGACGGTCTTGGCCGCGGGAGCGGGAACGGTCTTCGCGCCCTCCCCTGCCGCGACAGGCGCCGCCGCATCCGCACCAGGCTCGGCAGCGGACTTCTCCTTCTCCGGCTTCACACCGACGCCCAGCTTCTCCAGGATCTTCTTCTCGATCTCGTCGGCGAGGTCGGGGTTGTCCTTGAGGAAGTTGCGCGCGTTCTCCTTGCCCTGGCCGAGCTGGTCGCCCTCGTACGTGTACCAGGCGCCGGCCTTGCGGACGAAGCCGTTCTCCACGCCCATGTCGATCAGGCCGCCTTCTCGGCTGATGCCCTGCCCGTAGAGGATGTCGAACTCGGCCTGCTTGAAGGGCGGGGCGACCTTGTTCTTGACGACCTTGACGCGGGTGCGGTTGCCGACCGCGTCGGTGCCGTCCTTCAGCGTCTCGATACGACGGATGTCGAGGCGCACCGAGGCGTAGAACTTCAGCGCCCGGCCACCGGTCGTGGTCTCCGGCGAGCCGAACATCACGCCGATCTTCTCGCGGAGCTGGTTGATGAAGATCGCGGTGGTCTTCGACTGGTTGAGCGCGCTGGTGATCTTGCGGAGCGCCTGGCTCATCAGACGGGCCTGCAGACCCACGTGCGAGTCGCCCATCTCACCCTCGATCTCGGCCCGCGGAACCAGGGCCGCGACGGAGTCGATCACGATCAGGTCGAGCGCGCCCGAGCGGATCAGCATGTCCACGATTTCCAGAGCCTGCTCGCCGTTGTCCGGCTGCGACAGGATGAGGTTCTCGATGTCGACGCCGAGCTTCTTCGCGTACTCGGGGTCGAGGGCGTGCTCCGCGTCCACGAAGGCCACCTGGCCGCCGGCCTTCTGCGCGTTCGCCACGGCGTGCAGGGTCAGGGTCGTCTTGCCGGAGGACTCCGGCCCGTACACCTCCACCACCCGGCCACGCGGCAGGCCGCCGACGCCGAGAGCGACGTCGAGTGCCGTCGAGCCGGTGGGGATGACCTCGATGGGCTCGTTCGGCCGCTCGCCGAGGCGCATCACCGCGCCCTTGCCGAATTGCCGTTCAATTTGTGCGAGCGCGGCGTCGAGCGCCTTCTCGCGGTCGGTTCCTGCCATGGGTTCCACCCGATTTGCTTGTGTCGATCGCTTCACGTCAAAGACGCTAACGCCTGCCACTGACAATGCGCCCCGACGCCCGTCCAGCCTGTGGATAACTCGGGCACTTCCGCATGAAATCCCCGCCCGCATCCCGTCCCGGGCTCCGCCGGAGCCTCCATGAGAATGGATGTTCGATTTCGATGTCAAGCGCATCACGCACCGCGGCGAGGGCGTGTCGTCACCTGTGCCGCCGGGCTGTTCCGGGGCCCGTGCGGGCAGCGCGGGGCGGCGTCAGGAAGAGGAGCGGGGCCCGTCGCCGTCAAGCGGCGGCGCCTCTTGAGAGTCCCCGCGCAGCAGCCGCCGTACGCGCTTCAGGAGGGTTCCTGAGCCCCGTTCCCGGCGCCCGTGCACCCTCGGGTCGTCCGTGACGGCGTACCGCTTCACATACGCCCCCAGGAAGGCCTGGAGGGTGGCGATCGCGGGGATGGCGATCAGCGCGCCGACCGCTCCCAGCAGGGCGGTGCCCGCGATGACCGACCCGAAGGCGACCGCCGGGTGGATGTCCACGGTCTTCGCGGTCAGCTTGGGCTGCAGCACGTAGTTCTCGAACTGCTGGTAGATCACGACGAAGATCAGCACCCACAGCGCGTACCAGGGGTTGACCGTGAAGGCGATCAGCATCGGCAGGGCGCCCGCGAGATACGTACCGATGGTGGGGATGAACTGCGAGACCAGTCCCACCCAGACGGCGAGCACGGGCGCGTAGTCCACGCCGAGGAACTCCAGCAGGACGTAGTGCGCCAGGCCGGAGATGAGCGCCATCAGGCCGCGCGAGTAGATGTACCCGCCGGTCTTGTTGACGGCGATCTCCCACGCGCGCAGGACCTCCGCCTGCCGGGACGGAGGCAGAACCGAGCACAGTGCGCGCCGCAGC
The DNA here is from genome assembly GCF_044742785.1 of Streptomyces sp. NPDC087844. NCBI lineage: Bacteria > Bacillati > Actinomycetota > Actinomycetes > Kitasatosporales > Streptomycetaceae > Streptomyces > Streptomyces sp. NPDC087844. The sequence continues at coordinate 902,903 of NZ_JBIUVD010000001.1, forward strand.
CGCGGGCCGTCGGCGGCGAAGTAGAACGCGAACAGGGTGATCGTCAGGAGCTGGAAGAGGCCGCCCAGTACCTGCGCGGACACGTCCAGGACGCCGGTGGCGCTGTTCTGCACGTACTTCTGCAGCCAGTCGGAGCGCAGCAGGCTGTCCTGGATGTCGACGCGGCTGAGCTCGGTGTGGAAGGTGGTGTTGATCCAGCTGATCACCGAGTCGACGTACTTCGGGAAGTCCTCGACGATGTCGATGATCTGCCCGGCGAGCATCGAGCCGAGCAGCGTGATGAAGCCCGCGCTCACGATTATCGTGAGGAGGAACACAAGGCCGGTGGCCAGCCCTCTGCGCATGCCGAACGAGGACATCCAGCTCACCGCGGGCTCTATGGCGAGGGCCAGGAAGAACGCGATCAGGATGTTGATCAGCAGCCCGGTCAGCTGGTGAAAAGCCCAACTGCCCAGCTGGAAACAGGCGATGAGGGTGAGGGCGAGCACCATGGCCCGCGGCAGCCAGCGCGGCATACGGACGCCCCCCGCCGCCGCGCCTCCGGCCGGGGGCCTTGGAGGTGTCGTGCCGAGCGGTGATGCGTGCTGTCCGACCTGCGCGGTCTCATCTGTCGATGCCACGGGCCAAGTCTCGCCCACGCCACCGGCAATCGACCCCACTCCCCCGGATCTTCGTGATCGCTCAGCGCGATTCGTGGGGGACGTTCACCGCGGTACACACCGCGCGCCACACGTCCTTCGCCTCCCAGCCCGCGTCCAGCGCCTGCCGCACCGTACGTCCGCCGAGTTCCGACATCACGTGATCGCGCGCGAAGGTGTCGGCGTACTCCGTACCGAAGTGATCCGACATCCGCTCCCAGAAGACCGTCAACCGCATGACTCCATTATCCCGCCCCTGAGGGTGGGCCCGAGCCGGGACCGCTTGCCGAGAACGCTTTCCGTCCTACGGTCTGACCCATGGCCGAAACAGGAGCATCCCCACTCCCCCCGACGCCCCCGGCGCACACTCCCGCCGCCCGCGCCGAGCAGTTCGTCTGGCTCACCGCGCGCGTACTGGAGCAGCGGCGTTTCGCGTACCACTTCCTGGGCGGCGGCGCGGACGCGGTCGAGACCGCGCTGTCCGCCTACCGCAACGAGGACGACGGGTACGGCCACGCGCTGGAACCCGATCTGCGAGGCCCGGTCAGCCAGCCCCTGCACGTCGGGCACGCGCTGCGCGTGCTGGACTCGATCGGGCGCTGCGGCGGACAGCGGGTGGAACGCGTGTGCCGTTATCTCACCTCTGTGTCGACCCTGGACGGCGCGCTTCCGGCGATCCGTCCCAGCCAGCGGGGCTATCCCTCGGCGCCCTTCGTCCCGATCGTGGACAATCCGCCCAGCGAACTACTCGCCACCGGCCCTGTGGTGGGCCTGCTGCACCGCAACGAGGTGTGGCACGCCTGGCTGTTCCGGGCCACCGACTTCTGCTGGCAGGCGGTGGAGTCCCTGGAGAAGACGCATCCGTACGAGGTCGAGGCCGCCGTGGCCTTCCTGGACTCCGCTCCCGACCGGCCACGCGCGGAAGCGGCCGCCGACCGGCTCGGCCGTCTGGTGCGCGAACAACGACTCGCGGTGCTGGATCCGGAACATCTCGACGCGTTCCCCGTGGCGCCCGGATACGCGCCGGAGGAACACCACCTGCCGCACGACTACGCGAAGACGCCGGGCTCCCTCGCGCGCGCGTGGTTCACTGACGAGGAGATGACCCGCTCACTGAGCTTCCTGAGAACACAGCAGCGGGAGGACGGCGGCTGGCCGATCAGCTGGCGCCAATGGGCTCCGGGCACGGCCCTGGAGGCCCGCCCGATCGTCACGATCGAGGCCCTGCGCACCCTACGGGCACACGGCCTGCCGATCGGCTGACGCCTCCCCTCGACCCACCCTCAACCGGAATCGCCACCTCCGAACCCGTCGTCGCCGCCCCAGCCCGCCATCGCTGCCCCTCAGCCGGTCATGGCCCGCACTCCTGCCGTGACCAACACAGCCGCGGCGACGACCAACAGGAAGGGAGCACGCAGCAGCAGCGCCACGGCGGCCGCGGCGAGCCCCGCGGCTTTCGCGTCCAGCACCAGTAGACGGCCGTCCGCGAAGGTCTGCTGAGCGGTCAGAGCGGCCAGCAGGGCGACGGGCAGCAGGGCGGCCAACCGCTGGACGAGCGGCCGCTCCAGAACGCCCGCCGGAATCAGCAGCCCGATGAGTTTCATGACATAGCAACCGACAGCGGTCACACCGATGGCGATCCAGATGTTCAACGCTTCTCCTCCGCCGCGTCACGCCCGCCGACGGACTCCGTACGCGCCCTGCGGCGACCATCGGCCCAGAGGGCGACCGGGGCGGCAAGCGCGGCCACCAGGACGGGCACACCGGAAGGCAGCACGGGCAGCAGCCCAAGCCCCAGAACGACCGCAAGACCCGCGACCACACGCTCCAGACCTGTCCTGACCATAGGCGCGAGCAGCGCCAGGAAAACAGCCGGCCCTGCCGCGTCGAGGCCCCACGCATCGGTGTCCCCGATGGCCTCGGCGCCCAGCGCGCCAAGCAGTGTGGTGAGGTTCCACAGCACGTAGAGAGACAGCCCGGTGACGGTGAACCCGATCCGCACGCCGCGCCGCGTGGGCTGGGCGAGGGCCACGGCCGTGGTCTCGTCGATGACCCACTGAGCGGCGAACGGCCGCACCGCGCGCGGGAGGGCCAGTAGCTGCGACAGACGCAGTCCGTAGAAGGCGTTGCGCACCCCGAGGAAGAACGCGCCCGCCGCTGCAGTGAACGGATTGCCCCCGCCTGCCAGCGCCCCCACCAGGGCGAACTGCGAGGCGCCGGTGAACACCAGAAGACTGAGAGCACAGGTCTGCAGCACCGTGAGCCCACTGCCCGCCGAGGTCACCCCGAAGGCGAACCCGGAAAGCCCGACGGCCACTCCGACACCGAGTGCGTCCCTCACGACGGCGGCGTCGGGTTTCCCTCCCTCTCCACTGTCGTCACTTCGTATGTCCGCGGGAACTGTTTCTTCTGCCACGCCCCGGACCTTAGGCGGAACCCCTCTCGCGGATCTTGTACGTTCTTGCGCTCGCGCTGATAGGCCCCCGGCGGTACGCCCACGATCCGGGTGAAATGCCGATTGAGGTGCGGCTGGTCGGTGAAGCCCACGGTGAGCGCCACCTCGGCAGGCGCGACTCCCGCGTCCAGCAGCCGCCGTGCGCGCCGCACGCGGACATCGGTGAGCCAGGCGTGGGGCGGCATGCCATAGGCGTCCCGAAAGGCGCGCAGCAACGCGAAGGGGCTGGTCCCCAGATCCCCGGCGAGCCGTTCCAGAGTGGGCGGCCACGCGATCCGCTCTTCGAGCACGGCACGCGCGCGTGCGGCCGTCCGGGCCCCCGCCGTCCGCGGAACCCGCTGCGGCGGCGTTCCCCCGTTGACCCTCAGCAGCCGAGTCACGGCCACCCGCAACAACGTGTCCGCGGCAAGCGCATTGCCCTCGTCGGCGGCGCGCAACACCTGATGCACCAACCCCACGGTGTACGGATCATCGACGACCGGGCTCATGAAGCCGGGCGCGCCACGAAGAACCATGGTCTCAGCGGCGATCTCCGCCACGAGCTCGGGCGACGGGTAGACCGCCCCGTACCGCCAGCCCTCCGGAACACCGGCACGCCCCGTGTGCGGAGTGTCGGGATTGACCAGTGCAAGAGCCCCGGCCCCGGCGTACTGATCGGCCCCACCGTGGTGGAAGACCTCCACCCCGTCGGAGATGGCGGCGATGACGAAGTTCTCGTGCGTATGCCGCACGAAGGTCTTACGAACATACCGGGCACGCAGCAGATCGACACCGGGCAGCTCCGCGTACTGCCAGTGCCGAGCCCGCTCCTGCCCCGCACCCGCCATGCCCTCATTCTCCGCCACCGAACACCATGCGCCCTCCTCTCCCCGGTCGGCCCCGCCCCCACCACCACCGGGCAGGCCGGCTCACCCACGAGCCACAGCCCTTTCCCTTTCCCCCTCCCTCCCTCTCCCTCCCCCTCCGCAGGTCAGCGCCATTGTCAGTGCCCGGGTGCAGGATGGACGCATGGTCAGCGACGCACACCGAGCCCTGGGCGGCTTCTCCCCCGCGACCCGCGCCTGGTTCACGGGAGCCTTCTCCGCGCCCACCGACGCCCAGGCAGGCGCGTGGAAGGCCATCGGCGAGGGCTCGGACGTGCTGGTGGTAGCCCCGACCGGCTCCGGCAAGACCCTGGCCGCATTCCTCGCCGCGCTGGACCAGCTGGCCTCGACACCACCCCCGGCCGACCCCAAGAAGCGCTGCCGAGTCCTGTACGTGTCTCCGCTCAAAGCCCTGGCGGTGGACGTGGAGCGAAACCTCCGCAGCCCCCTGACCGGCATCCGACAGGAAGCCGTCCGCCTGGGTCAGCCCGAGCCCGAGGTGAAAGTCGGCATCCGCTCGGGCGACACCCCACCCGCCGAGCGCCGCACACTGGCCACCCGCCCCCCGGACATCCTGATCACGACTCCCGAGTCACTGTTCCTGATGCTCACCTCGGCCACGCGCGAGGCGCTGACGGGCATCGAGACAGTGATCCTGGACGAGGTGCACGCTGTCGCGGGCACCAAGCGCGGCGCTCACCTGGCCCTGACCCTGGAGCGGCTCGACGAACTCCTGCCGAAACCGGCCCGCCGGATCGGCCTCTCCGCCACGGTCCGCCCGGTGGACGAGGTCGCCCGCTACCTCTCCCCCCACCGCAAGGTGGAGATCGTCCAGCCTCCCTCCGGCAAGGAATTCGACCTCTCCGTGGTGGTGCCCGTCGAGGACCTGGGCGAGCTGGGCGGCTCCCCGGTGGCCGACTCCGACAAAGGCGCGGAGAAACCCTCCATCTGGCCGCACGTGGAGGAAAGGATCGCCGACCTCGTCCAGTCCCACCGCTCGACGATCGTCTTCGCCAACTCCCGCCGCCTCGCGGAGCGCCTCTGCAACCGGCTCAACGAGATCGCGTACGAGAGGGCGACGGGCGAGCCCCTGGAGGAGCACCACTCTCCGGCCGAACTGATGGGCGGCTCCGGCGCCACCCAGGGCGCCCCGCAGGTCATCGCCCGCGCCCACCACGGCTCGGTCTCCAAGGAACAGCGCGCCCTCGTCGAGGAGGACCTCAAAGCAGGCCGCCTGCCCGCGGTGGTGGCCACCTCCAGCCTTGAGCTGGGCATCGACATGGGAGCGGTGGACCTGGTGATCCAGGTGGAGTCCCCGCCCTCCGTGGCATCGGGCCTCCAGCGCGTAGGCCGCGCGGGCCACCAGGTAGGGGCGGTCTCCACAGGCGTGGTCTTTCCCAAGTACCGCGGCGACCTCGTACAGGCCGCGGTGGTCACCGAGCGCATGCGCACCGGCTCCATCGAGTCCCTCCGCGTCCCGGCGAACCCCCTCGACGTACTGGCCCAGCAGATCGTGGCGATGACGGCGCTGGACACCTGGCAGTACGACGACCTGCTGACCACGGTCCGCCGGGCGGCCCCGTTCGCCTCACTCCCCGAGTCGGCGTTCACGGCCGTCCTCGACATGCTCGCGGGCCGCTACCCGTCGGACGCCTTCGCGGAACTGCGCCCACGCGTCGTGTGGGACCGGGTCGCCGGCACGGTCACAGGCCGCCCCGGCGCACAGCGCCTGGCCGTCACCTCCGGCGGCACGATCCCCGACCGCGGCCTCTTCGGCGTGTTCCTGGCCGGTTCCGACCCGAAGAAGGGCGGCGGCCGGGTGGGCGAGCTGGACGAGGAGATGGTCTACGAGTCCCGGGTCGGAGACGTCTTCACCCTGGGCACCAGTTCCTGGCGCATCCAGGACATCACACGCGACCGCGTCCTGGTCCTTCCCGCGCCCGGTGTGCCGGGCAGACTGCCGTTCTGGAAGGGCGACCAGCTCGGACGCCCGCTGGAACTGGGCCGCGCGCTGGGCGCATTCCTCCGCGAGGTCGGCTCGATGCCCAAGGACGACGCCCGGCTGCGGCTCCTCGCCGCGGGCCTGGACGCCTGGGCCGCGGAGAACGTTCTCTCCTACCTCGCCGAACAGCGAGAGGCCTGCGGCCACATCCCGGACGACCGCACCATCGTCGTCGAGCGGTTCCGCGACGAGCTGGGCGACTGGCGGGTCGTCGTGCACTCCCCCTTCGGCGCGCAGGTCCACGCGCCCTGGGCGCTCGCGCTCGGCGCCCGTCTCTCCGAGCGGTACGGCATGGACGCGCAGGTCATGCACGCCGACGACGGCATCGTGCTGCGCCTTCCGGACGCCGACCTGATGAGCCTGGACCTGCTCGACCAGGAGCCCCTGAAGCCGGGCACGGAGTACGACGCCGAGCAGGCCCCCGTGGGCGCGGCGGACATCGCGTTCGACAAGGGCGAGGTCAACCAGATCGTCACGGACCAGGTCGGCGGCTCGGCCCTGTTCGCCTCCCGTTTCCGTGAGTGCGCGGCCCGCGCCCTGCTGCTGCCGCGCCGCAGCCCGGGCAAGCGCACCCCTCTGTGGCAGCAGCGCCAGCGCGCCGCCCAACTGCTTCAGGTGGCCAGCGAGTTCGGTTCCTTCCCGATCGTCCTCGAAGCGGTCCGCGAATGCCTCCAGGACGTCTTCGACGTCCCCGGCCTCGTCGAGCTGATGGGCGACCTGGAGTCCCGCAAGGTCAGGCTCGTCGAGGTCACGACCCCCGAGCCGTCCCCCTTCGCCCGCTCACTGCTGTTCGGTTACGTCGCCCAGTTCCTGTACGAGGGCGACTCGCCCCTGGCCGAGCGGCGCGCCGCGGCCCTGTCGCTGGACTCACGTCTGCTCGCCGAGCTGCTCGGCCAGGCGGAGCTGCGCGAGCTCCTGGACGCGGATGTCCTGACGGAGCTGGAGCACGAGCTGCAGTGGCTGACCGAGGACCGCCGGATCAAGGACATCGAGGGCGTCGCGGACCGGCTGCGGATGCTCGGCCCGCTGACCGAGACCGAGCTGTCGGAGCGCGGAGCGGATCCGGAGTGGGCCCGTGAACTGGCCGCGGCCCGCCGCGTCATCCGGGTCAGGATCGCCGGGGCGGACCACTGGGCGACGATCGAGGACGCGGGCCGACTGCGCGACGCGCTCGGCACCGCCCTGCCCGTCGGCGTCCCAGAAGCCTTCACCGAGCCGGTCAAGGACCCGCTCGGTGACCTACTCGCCCGGTACGCGCGCACGCACGGCCCCTTCACCTCGACCACCGCGGCGGCACGCTTCGGTCTCGGTGTCGCGGTCACCGAGGGCGTCCTGCAGCGACTCGCGGGCAGCGGCCGTGTCGTACAGGGCGAGTTCCATCCGGCGGGCATCGGCCAGGAGTGGTGCGACGCGGCGGTGCTGCGCAGACTGCGGCGCCGTTCGCTCGCCGCGCTGCGCCACGAGCTGGAGCCGGTGCCGCCGGCCGCACTGGCGCAGTTCCTGCCGCAGTGGCAGCACCTGGGCAGCGGGCACGGCCTGCGTGGCCTCGACGGACTCGTACGCGCGGTCGAGCAGCTGCAGGGCGCCTCGGTACCGGCGTCCGCACTGGAGAAGCTGGTCCTGCCGTCCCGCGTCTCGCACTACGCTCCCACGATGCTCGACGAGCTGACGGCCGCGGGGGAGGTGGTCTGGGCCGGTGCAGGCGCGCTGCCGGGCAAGGACGGCTGGGTCTCCCTGTATTTGTCGGACGCGGCACCGCTCCTCCTCCCGGCTCCGCATCCCCTGGAACTGACAGCGCTCCACCAGTCGGTCCTGGACGCCCTCTCCGGCGGTTACGGCCTCTTCTTCCGCCAGATCACCGACCAGGTCCGGGCCACCACGCACTCGGGGGCCACCGACGCCCAGCTGGCAGACGCCGTCTGGGACCTGGCATGGTCGGGCCGCCTGACGAACGACACGCTCGGCCCGATGCGTTCCCTGCTGGGTTCGGGCCGCACCGCGGGCTCCACCGCGCACCGCGCGAAGCGCACGGTGCCCCGGGGGAGGTACGGAAGCCTGACAGCCGCCGCGCGTCCCACCTCGCGCACGGGCCCGCCGACGGTCGCGGGCCGCTGGTCGCTGCTGCCCGACCGGGAGCCCGACGCCACAGTGCGCGCCCACGCCTTGGCCCGCACCCTGCTCGACCGGCACGGTGTGGTCACCCGGGGCGCGGTAGCCGCAGAGGGCGTGGAGGGCGGCTTCTCCGCCGTCTACCGCATCCTGTCCGTCTTCGAGGAGAGCGGCCAGGCGCGCCGAGGCTATGTGGTGGAGGGGCTGGGGGCCGCGCAGTTCGCGATGGACGGCGCGGTGGACCGACTGCGGGCGGCGGCCACGGCCCGGGAGCGGGGCGAGTCGATGCCGGAGCCGGAGCCGGCTTTCCCTGGCGCTCCGGCGCTCAGTCACTCCGGCGCGCCCACCCCGGACCCTTTCGACGGCTCCGCCGGGCACCCGGACCCCTTCGACGGCAACCTGGACTTCCTGTCCACCGACGCGAGCGCGGACAACGACCCGTACTCCTTGCACGGCCGTTCCGCGCGAGGTTACGCGTCTCCGTACGCCGACTCCCCGCGTTCGGCCCCGCAGGCGTTCCCCGGAGGCCCCTCCTCCCGCACCCGTGCGAGCAGTACGAACCGCGCCATCGTGCTGGCCGCCGCCGACCCCGCGAACGCCTACGGCGCGGCCCTCCCCTGGCCCGAACCCCCGACCGGCGCGGGCCACAAGGCGGGCCGCAAGGCAGGCTCCCTGGTCGTGCTGGTGGACGGCGAACTGACCCTCTACATGGAGCGCGGCGGCAAGACACTCCTGGCCTGGCCCTCCGCACCGGACGAGACACCCCTGCACGACGCCCGCCTGCGCACCGCCGCCGAAGCACTCGCCGAGGCCGCCCGCGCGGGTTCCCTCGGCACGGTCACCGTGGAGCGGGTCAACGGCGCCTCCGCGCTGACATCCGAGTTCGGCACCCTCCTGGAAGGAGCCGGTTTCCACGCGACCCCCCGCGGACTGCGCCTACGCGCCTGAAGACACCCTGCGACAGGCCTCACGCCAGAACGCTCCGCACGCCCCCGCCCCCACACCCCTTTCAGCCGCCCCTCCCCCTCACTCCCCGGCCCGAGAGCGCCCCCCACCCGCAGGACGCTCCGCCCGCCCCGTGCAACCCTGGATGCCATGCCCGAAGGAGACACCGTCTGGCAGGCCACCCGGCGCCTGCACAACGCCCTCGCGGGCCACGTGCTGACCGTTTCCGACCTCCGGGTCCCCAAATACGCCCTGACCGACCTCACCGGGCGCACGGTCCTGAGCGTCATCCCGCGCGGAAAGCACCTGCTCACCCGCGTCGAGGGCGGCCTGACCCTGCACTCGCACCTGCGTATGGACGGTTCCTGGAAGATCTACGCCCCCGGCGAGCGCTGGCGCGGGGGCCCCTCTCACCAGATCCGCGCGATTCTCGGCACCGAGGAACGCACGGCCGTCGGCTACCGGCTCCCCGTCCTGGAGCTGCTCCACACCGCCGACGAGGACCGCGCGGTCGGCCATCTCGGCCCCGACCTCCTGGGCCCCGACTGGGATCCCGACAAGGCCTTGGCGAACCTCCTCGGCGACCCCGACCGCGCCCTCGGTGAAGCCCTCCTCGACCAGCGCAATCTCGCCGGCATCGGCAACGTCTTCAAGAGCGAGATCTGCTTCCTGCTCCGCGTCACCCCCTGGCTGTCCATCGGCAAGCTCCCCGCCGAGTACGCCGCCCACCTGCCGACGGTCTCCAAGAAGCTCCTGGAGTTCAACCGCGAGCGCCCCACCCGCGTCACCACCGGCCGCAGCGACCAGACCCTGTTCGTCTACGGCCGCGCGGGCCGCCCCTGCCTGCGCTGCGGCACCCGGATCCGCGTGGCGAACCAGGGCGACGGCTCCCGCGAGCGCCCCACGTACTGGTGCCCGGCCTGCCAGCCGGGTCCGTCCCCGCAGCCCGGCACGTGCCAACGGCCCAGCAGGGAACCGGCATCCCGCAAGACCAATTGACGATCCGTCAGATCGCTCGTACGGTCCCCGCATGCCCGTCACGGCGTACGACCTCACCGGACGCACCGCTTTCGTCACCGGCGCGGCGAGTGGCATCGGCCGCGCCTGTGCCGTGCTGCTCGCGGAGGCGGGGTCGACCGTCCACTGCGCGGACCTGGACACCCTGGGCCTCGACGAGACGGCGGCCCTGATCAAGGACGCGGGCGGTACGGCCCGTACCCACCCCCTCGATGTCACCGACCGCGCCCGGCTCGGCGAGGCGGTCGCGACCTGCGCACGCCTGGACGTCATGGCCGCTGTCGCAGGGGTCATGCACAGCAGCCCGGTCCTGGAGACGCGCGACGAGGACCTCGACCGGGTCCTGGCGGTCAACTTCAAGGGCGTCCTCTACGCCTGCCAGGCGGCGGCCCGTTCCATGCTGGCCTCGGGGACGCACGGCAGCGTCATCACGATGGCCTCGGGAGCCGTGGACACCGGCGGGCCGGGCCTGCTCTGCTACGGAGCCGCGAAGGCGGCCGTCGTGCAACTGACGAAGACCCTGGCGACGGAGATGGGTCCGCACGGTATCCGGGTCAACGCGGTCGCGCCGGGCTGGATCCGTACGCCCATGACCGACCGCCATGACGACGAGGCTCAGGCGCGGACGGAGGCGTTCATGTCACGGATGTCGCCACTGGGCCGGGTCGGCGATCCCGAGGACATCGCCCACGCGGTCCTGTACCTCGCCTCCGACGCCTCGGCGTTCACGACGGGCCAGATCCTCCGCCCGAACGGGGGCGTGGCGATGCCTTGGTAGAGGCGAAACAACAACCGCACCGCCCCACCACTACCTCAGGCACCTCGGCACCTCAGGCACCTCAGGCACCTCAGGCACCACCAAGCACCTCAGGCACAGCGGGCACCACAGAGCACCACAGAGCGTCGCAGGCACAAACAGACACAACCGGGCGCCTCAAAAAGGTTCACCCGACCCCATCAGCGGCCCACGCCGCCTCCGCCAGACCCGCGAAGCCCGCCGCAGCCACTGGTCCGACCCGGCAGCCCTCACGGCCCGCCCCTTGGGCACGCAGTGCACCGGAAGCAGGCTCAGCCCCCACCCACCGGCCGCGACCGCTCCCTCCAGGACGCCGGCGTCGGCGGCGAAGGCCAGCCGTATCACCGCCCACCACCACAGCCCTCCGGCACCCAGGGCCAGCCCCCACCTGCCTATTCGCCCGATCCGTCCCATCCGCCCAGTCATGGCACCGCCTCCAGCCCGACGCTAGACCGCCGCGTTTCCCTCTCGACAGGGCGCACCAGCACAACAGGAGCGCACCGGGCGCACCGACGGCTCCCGCCCCACCGCCGCACGCCCCGAGCAGAAGCAACCCCGCCGCTACCCGTTCTCCGCCTGGAACATCCAGTGGTGCTTCTCAAGATCCGCGGTGATCTGAATGAAGACGTCCTGGCTCACCGGGTCCGCCTCCCCCGTCGCCTCCACCCGCTGCCGCATCCGCCCGATGACCGCTCCGAGGGCATCCACGAGGGCTCCCACCGCGTCGGTGTCCTTCACCCATCCACCCTTCACGGGCCCGATCCCGCTGCTGTTCGCGACGGTCGCGGCGCGCCCGTCCGGTGGGACACCGAGCGTGGAGGCACGCTCCGCCACGGCGTCGGAGTGCAGCCGGGCGGTGTCGACGACCTCGTCGAGCTGAAGGTGGACGGTCCGGAAGCGCGGCCCGACCACGTTCCAGTGGATCTGCTTCGCCACGAGCGACAGATCCACCAGGTCGACCAGAGCGCCCTGCAGCGCCTCGGACACGGTCTTCAGACTGGCATCGGACAGCGGGCTCTTCACTACATACATCGACATCCTCCGGTCAGCAGCACCCCCGGGCCTTGCCCCCGCCCTCCACCATCGCCGCCCCAGCCAATACCGGCAAACGCGACAAAAGCATCACGACATGGGGATGCAGCCCGAAGGCAACGCAAAAACCCCGACCGCACTTCCCCAGGTCTTCCCCGGAGAAGCCCCGGCCGGGGCTCACACACAGTTCTTCTCAGTACTGTTCTGAGCGCTACTGTTCTGAGCGCTGCGAACGAGCACTGCGAACGGCGCTTTTCTCAGCTCACAGGCGTGAGCCGATGAGCGTCACGCGGCGACGACGTCGACCGCCTCCGCAGGCGCCTTGATGGTCACCCGTTCCGGCGGCACACTGCTCACCGAGACGGAGTTGAGCCTCGGGCGTACCGGTGTGGGTACAGGCTCGGCGGCCGCTGCCGACTGGGCCAGTTCGGCCAGTGCGAGTTCGTCGCTCACTTCCCGCATGAGCTCGGACATCCGTACGTCGAGCGCGTCGCAGATCGCGGAGAGCAGTTCGGAGGAAGCCTCTTTCTGCCCCCGCTCCACCTCGGAGAGATAGCCGAGTGAGACTCGGGCGGACGAGGAGACTTCGCGCAGAGTACGGCCCTGGCGCTGGCGCTGCCGACGCAGCACGTCACCAAGCAGGCGACGGAGCAGAATCATCGGTGGCTCCCTCCTCGGTCCGCGTAGCCGCATCCTTCTCGCCCCACCGTACCGCCTTGTGCCGCGGCCGTGCGGGGAGCGATGTCGTGTTCACTCAGGGCTGCAAACATCAAAACCCCCCGTTCTGTTCCGTATGCTGTGCCCGATCATTCTCAGGGTGTTCGCTCACAAGCCGCTCCAGAAGCAGGGCGAGCACGCTCCGTACACTCTCCATACGGATTTCCGTCCGGGAGCCGTTCAACCGCAGCGCGGACACTTTCCCGCCAAGAGCGCGTTCATTCGTCGCCTCGGACGGCCCGTCCACAGCGATGAATACCGTGCCGACCGGCTGCCCGTCCTGGGGCTCCGGGCCCGCGACTCCGGTGGTCGATATTCCCCAGTCCGCGCCGAGCACCTTGCGGGCACCGGCCGCCATCTGGGCCGCGACCTGCGGATCCACCGCCCCTCGCTGATCCAGCAGCGTGGCGTCGACACCCAGTACGTCACGCTTGAGGTCGGTGGCGTACGCGGTCACCGAGCCGCGGAAGGCCTTGGAGGCCCCGGGCACCGCCGCGAGTTCCGCGGCCACCAGACCGCCGGTCAGCGACTCGGCGACAGCAAGGGTTTCACCCCTCACTGTGAGTAGTCGCAGCACTTCGGCGGCCGTGGACGTCACGCTTCCGCCTCCTCGGCGGCGGCCTTCCGCTCGGCCATTCCCTCACGTCTCAGCACAATGGCCTGTCTCACATAGTCGGCTCCGGTGACGACGGTCAGGGCGACCGCCCCAGCCATCACCCAGAACCGCAGGGTCGCCAGGGGCCCCGTCAGCGCCAGGACGTACATCCCGACGGCGATGCCCTGGGTCAGCGTCTTCAGCTTGCCGCCGCGGCTGGCCGGGATCACGCCGTAGCGGATCACCCAGAAGCGCAGCAGGGTGATCCCGAGCTCTCGTCCGAGGATCACCGCCGTCACCCACCACGGCAGATCGCCGAGGTAGGAGAGACAGATCAGCGCCGCCCCCATGATGGCTTTGTCGGCGATCGGGTCGGCGATCTTCCCGAAGTCGGTGACGAGGTTGTACGTCCGCGCGAGATGACCGTCGAAGACGTCCGTGATCATGGCGACGGCGAAGGCCGCCCAGGCCCAGGCCCGCCATACGGGGTCGTATCCGCCGTCGGCGAGCATCAGCGCCACGAAGCCCGGCACGAGTACGAGCCGGAGCATGGTGAGCAGATTGGCGACGTTCCACACGCTGGCCTGATTGACGGCCGCGTCGATCAGCTTGCCGCCGCGCGGCGCCTTCGGACCCTGGGCACCCGACACGCCCGTCCCGGAGACACCCGTACCGGAAGCGCCCGTACCGGAGACACCCGTACCGGAAGCGCTCGTGCCGGAGACTCCCGAACCGGTAGTTCCCGTGCCGGAGACTCCCGCGACAGGGGCGTCGGGAGCACCGGCAGCACCGCGTGTACGGGGCGCACCGGAGCCGCCCGCCGCAGGTGCCGGGACTCCGGTCATCTGGCCGCCTCCTCAGTACACACGAGCGAGCCCGGAAGCGGCTCGGCCACCAGGTCGACACCTTCCGTACCGACCACCTTCGCCTCGACCATACGGCCGACGGTCAGTCCTTCGCCGCTTGTGAACAGCACCTGGCCGTCGGTCTCGGGCGCCTGGTGCGCGGCGCGGCCGTACGCGGGCTCGTCCTCCGCGGCCGATCCAAGGGACTCGACCAGCACCTGGAGGGTCTCGCCGACGCGCTCCTCCGCCCGCTGGGAGACCAGCTCCTCGGCGAGCCGGGACACGCGCGCGAGGCGCTCGGCGACGACGTCCTCGTCCAGCTTGTTCTCGTAGGTCGCCGCTTCGGTGCCGTCCTCGTCGGAGTACCCGAAGACGCCGATGGCGTCCAGACGCGCGGCGGTCAGGAAGCGCTCCAGCTCCGCCAGGTCGTCCGCGGTCTCGCCGGGGAAGCCCACGATGAAGTTCGACCGCACGCCGGCCTGCGGGGCCTTGGAGCGGATCGTGTCGAGAAGGCCCAGGAACTGCTCGGTGTTCCCGAAGCGCCGCATCGCGCGCAGCACCCCCGGGGCGGAGTGCTGGAAGGACAGGTCGAAGTAGGGGGCGATGTTCGGCGTGGAGGTCAGTACGTCGATGAGTCCGGGGCGCATCTCGGCGGGCTGCAGGTAGCTGACCCGCACCCGCTCGATGCCCTCGACCTCGGCGAGCTCGGGCAGCAGCGTCTCCAGGAGGCGGATGTCGCCGAGGTCCTTGCCGTACGACGTGTTGTTCTCGGAGACCAGCATGACCTCCTTCACGCCCTGCTCGGCGAGCCAGCGCGTCTCGCCCAGGACGTCACTGGGCCGGCGCGAGATGAAGGAGCCGCGGAAGGACGGGATGGCGCAGAAGGAGCAGCGCCGGTCGCAGCCGGAGGCGAGCTTCACGGAGGCCACCGGGGAGCCGTCGAGCCGCCGGCGCAGGGGCGCACGGGGGCCCGAGTCGGGGGCGAGTCCTTCGGGGAGGTCGGCGGGGCCGTGTCCCGGAAGGGCGACGTCCGCTCCGGCGTCCTGCCGCTCGGCGGGGCTGATCGGCAGCAGCTTGCGCCGGTCGCGCGGGGTGTGGGCGGCGTGGATTCCGCCGTTCAGGATGGTCTGGAGCCGGTCGGAGATGTCGGCGTAGTCGTCGAAGCCGAGTACGCCGTCGGCCTCGGGCAGGGCCTCGGCCAGTTCCTTGCCGTACCGCTCGGCCATGCAGCCGACGGCGACGACCGCCTGGGTTCTGCCATGACCCTTGAGATCGTTGGCTTCCAGGAGGGCGTCGACGGAGTCCTTCTTGGCGGCCTCGACGAAGCCACAGGTGTTGACGACGGCGACGTCCGCGTTCACGGCGTCCTCCACGAGGTGCCAGCCGTCCGCCTCCAAGCGGCCTGCGAGCTCCTCCGAGTCCACCTCGTTACGGGCGCAGCCAAGGGTGACGAGTGCGACGGTACGGCGTTCAGGCATGGGCTCAAGACTACTTCGTCCCACTGACAGCCCATGTCGACGGGGTTGGCCGATCCCGGCCAACCCCGTTTCCGCCTGTCCGAGAAGCCGGGCGGACTGCCCGAGAAGCCCGGCGGATGTACGAACACGCGCCTCTCGCCGCGTTCCGGCTCAGCCGACCTCGGGGTCGCCCTTCGTGTACGTCAGGCGTTCCACCTGGCCCGACTGGAACTCGTCGTCGATCTTCTTGCCGTTCACGTACAGCTGGATGGCGCCCGCGTCGCCGAGGACGAGGTCGACCTTCTCCTTGTCCTGGAAGGTCTTGGAGTCACCCTGCTCCAGGAGGCCGTCGAAGAGCAGCCGTCCGTTGTGGTCCTTGGCCGAGATCCAGCTGCGGCCGTCGGGGGCGCTGACCTGGACGGTGACCTTGTCCTGCGGCGCGGCCGCGATGGCGTCGGACGGATCGGACTTCGGGGTGTCGGGCTTGGTCGGCGTCGGCTTGGTCTTGGCGGGCTTGCTGGCGGTGGGTGTCGATCCCTCCGCCACCTGCGTCGTCTTGCCGTCGCCGTCGTCACCGCTGAACATCGTGAATCCGACGAAGCCGATCACGGCGACGATCGCCGCGACCATGGCCGCGGTCCAGTTGGGACCCCGGCGCTCGGGACGGATCCGCTCCGCCTCGAACATGGGTGCGGCCGGGGTCGGCGCGGGCCGCCCGCCGTGGTCCGCGTCGTAGCGCTCAAGCAGCGCGGACGGGTCGAGCTCGACGGCTCGGGCGAGCGTCTTGATGTGCCCGCGCGCGTAGACGTCACCGCCACAGGGGCCGAAGTCGTCCTGCTCGATCGCGTGCACGATGGCGATACGGACCCGGGTGGCGTTACTGACGTCGTCGACGGTCAGCCCCGCCGCGATGCGCGCCTGCCGCAGGGTGTGGCCCACCGAAGGCTGATCGTCCTCTACGGAGGGGCGCTCGTCCTGAGGGGAGTTGTCGTCAGAGGAGTGGTCGTCAGGGGAGTTGCCGATGGACACGGGGGCGCCTTTCGAGCGTCAAGCCACCTGTGCTGGAGGTTCAGTCTAGGGGGGGTGTGAAAGGGCGGGGCAACCGGGCGGTAGGACTTTGTACGCCATCAGAATGGCCGGTCATCCTGATGCTGGGACATGTCTCTGCCCTGTCCCTCAACTTGACGTGCGACGAAGGGAAACGGTTGCTCACCGTTTCCTTACGGGTGAGTCACGTTCGGATCACCCCGACGGCCCCGACAGGGACACCCGGGTGGCCCGACCCACCGCACGGAGGGAAGCGGTCCACTCTCGTGGAGGGAAACGGCCCGCTCTCCCGGAAGGCCGGCCCGCTCCGGTCCGGAGAAGCGGCCCGTCCTGTCTCCCTGAGGGCTGTCCCGTAATCCCCGGTGGATCAGCGCGCGGCGTCAGATGCGGTGCATCGCAAGGCGGAGGGTCGTCCTCATACTGGGCGTATTCGGGCGATCCGACAACGCGGCGAGGTGCCGTAGCTGTCGTCGTGCGCCCGCCGGGGATTACGGGACAGCCCTCAGGACTCCGCCTGCCCCCGGATGACCGCCAGCACTCCGTCCAGCTCGTCAGCCTTCACAAGAACGTCACGAGCCTTGGATCCCTCGCTGGGTCCGACGATGTTGCGGGACTCCATGAGGTCCATGAGCCGCCCGGCCTTGGCGAAGCCGACGCGCAGCTTGCGCTGGAGCATCGAGGTCGACCCGAACTGCGTGGAGACGACCAGTTCGGCGGCCTGGCACAGCAGGTCGAGATCGTCGCCGATGTCCTCGTCGATCTCCTTCTTCTGCTTGGTGCCCACGGTGACGTCGTCCCGGAAGACCGGCGCCATCTGGTCCTTGCAGTGCTGCACGACGGCGGCGACCTCGTCCTCGGTGACGAAGGCGCCCTGCATACGGGTGGGCTTGTTCGCCCCCATCGGCAGGAAGAGCCCGTCGCCCTTGCCGATCAGCTTCTCGGCGCCGGGCTGGTCGAGGATGACGCGGCTGTCCGCGAGCGAGGACGTGGCGAAGGCGAGCCGGGACGGCACGTTCGCCTTGATCAGACCGGTGACGACGTCGACGGACGGCCGCTGGGTGGCGAGCACGAGGTGGATGCCGGCCGCGCGCGCGAGCTGTGTGATGCGCACGATCGAGTCCTCGACATCACGCGGCGCGACCATCATCAGATCCGCGAGCTCATCGACGATCACCAGCAGGTACGGGTACGGGGACAGCTCCCGCTCGCTGCCCTCGGGCAGCTTGACCTTGCCCTTCCTTATGGCGGCGTTGAAGTCGTCGATGTGCCGGTACCCGAAGGCAGCCAGGTCGTCGTACCGCAGATCCATCTCCCGTACGACCCACTGCAGCGCCTCCGCGGCGCGCTTCGGGTTGGTGATGATCGGCGTGATCAGGTGCGGGATGCCTTCGTACGCGGTCAGCTCCACGCGCTTGGGGTCGACCAGGACCATGCGCACGTCCTCGGGGGTCGCCCGCACCATGACCGAGGTGATCAGGCAGTTGATGCACGAGGACTTTCCGGAGCCGGTCGCTCCGGCCACCAGGACGTGCGGCATCTTCGCGAGGTTGGCCATCTCGTAGCCGCCCTCGACGTTCTTGCCGAGCGCGACGAGCATCGGATGGTCGTCCTCGGCGGCGTCCGCGAGACGCAGTACGTCGCCCAGGTTGACCATCTCGCGGTCGGAGTTCGGGATCTCGATGCCGACCGCCGACTTGCCGGGGATCGGGCTGATGATCCGCACGTCGGGGCTGGCGACGGCGTACGCGATGTTCTTGGCGAGCGCCGTGATCCGCTCGACCTTCACGGCGGGGCCGAGCTCGACCTCGTACCGGGTGACCGTCGGCCCGCGGGTGAAGCCGGTGACGGAGGCGTCGACCTTGAACTCCCTGAAGACGTTCTGGAGCGAGGCGACGACCGCGTCGTTGGCGGCGCTGCGCGTCTTGCCGGGGCCGCCGCGCTCCAGCAGGTCGAGCGACGGCAGGGAGTAGGTGATGTCGCCGCGGAGCTGGAGCTGCTCGGCCCGTGCCGGGAGATCCCGGGACGTGTCGGGGGCGGGTTTGGTGAGGTCGGCGACCTCGGCCTTCAGCATCTCCTGCTTGGGCCTGGCGGTTCTGGCGCGCGCGGCGGGCACCGCGGTGGGCTCCTCACGCCGGCCGGTCTCCCCGCCGATGCCCGAGTCCTCGCGCTCGCCCCGGTCGGTGCCGACGCCCTGTGTGAGGTCGGCCACCAGGGGCGAGGGCGGCATCCCGTGCAGCACCGCGCCGTCGAGCGCCGCGGCGGCGGCAGCGGCCACGTCGACGGCGTCCAGAGGCCGGTCCAGCGCGGGCTGCTGCACCGCGGGCCGCCTGCGGCGGCTCCGGCGCTCGGAGAGCGCCTCCTGCTCGGCGTCGTCCGGGTCGTACGCCTCGGGCGCCGCCCGGCGCCTCCTGGGGCTCTCAGGCAGCGCCTCACGCCACTGCTCGTCGTAGCGCTCGTCGTCGTCCTCCGCGAACACGTCGTCGCTCGCCCGCGGCTGCAGGACGCCCAGCCGGACCCCCAACAGCCTCAGCCGGTGCGGAATCGCGTTGACCGGAGTGGCGGTGACCACCAGCAGCCCGAAGACCGTGAGCAGCACGAGAAGCGGCACAGCCAGCACGTCACCCATGGTGTACGTCAGCGGAGTCGACGCGCCCCAGCCGATGAGCCCGCCCGCGTCCCTTATCGCCTGCATGCCGTCGCTGCGCGCGGGCGCCCCGCAGGCGATGTGGACCTGGCCGAGCACTCCGACGGCGAGCGCGGAGAGACCGATGACGATGCGTCCGTTGGCCTCGGGCTTCTCGGGATGCCGGATGAGCCGGGCGGCGACGACCGTCAGCAGTATCGGCACGAGCAGGTCGAGGCGGCCGAAGGCGCCGGTCACCAGCATCTCCACGAGGTCGCCCACCGGGCCGCGGAGGTTGGACCAGGTCCCCGCCGCGGTGATCAGGGCGAGACCGAGCAGCAGAAGCGCGAGACCGTCCTTGCGGTGCGCCGGATCGAGCCCTTTGGCACCACGCCCTATGCCGCGGAACACGGCGCCGACGGCGTGCGCGACACCGAGCCAGAGGGCGCGTACGAGCCTGTAAACGCCCCCTGTTGGACTGGGCGCCGGCTTAGGGGGCGCGGCTTTGCGGACTGCGGCCTTCTTCGCGGGCGGCCTTTTCGCGGAAGCTTTCTTCGCGGGGGGCCTCTTCGCCACAGCCTTCGTCGGAGCGACCGCCTTCTTCGCGGGCGGCTTCTTGGCTGCGGGCTGACGTGAGGCCATGGGTGTGAGGTTACCGGTGGAGACCCCTGCGGACACGTGTGCCTACTGCTTCACCCGTACGTGTCGCCCGTCACCGGCGCCGAACTGACGGTGCCTCGGCGACAACCCCGGCCGCGGAGAACGCCGTTCGGCCCATCATCAGCCGTGCGGCGCGAGAGGGCCGATCAAGGCAGACCCCACCGGGCCCACCGCGATCAACGGCAACCCACAAGCCTCGCAAGAGGCCTCTTCAAGCTCCGAGAAGGGCTCAGTTCTGGGACGGCAACGAAGCCGCCCCGCTCCCCGTGCCCGGCTCCAGCGCGTCCAGCGCGCGACGCAGACCCGTCAGTTTTCGTTCGAGATGGGCCGCGGTCGCCACCGCCGCCGCGTCCGCCGAATCGTCGTCCAGCTGTTTGGAGAGAGCCTCGGCCTGTTCCTCGACGGCCGCCAGCCGCGCGGAGAGTTCGGCGAGCAGTCCGGCCGGCTCCTTGGTGTCACCGAGCACCGACTTGCCACCGCCGCCCTCCAGCTGCAGACGCAGCAGCGCCGCCTGCTCCCGGAGTTGGCAGTTCTTCATGTAGAGCTCGACGAACACCGAGACCTTCGCGCGCAGCACCCACGGATCGAACGGCTTGGAGATGTAGTCCACCGCACCCGCCGCGTACCCGCGGAACGTGTGGTGCGGCCCGTGGTTGATCGCGGTGAGGAAGATGATCGGGATGTCCCGGGTCCGTTCTCGCCTCTTGATGTGCGCGGCGGTCTCGAAACCGTCCATGCCCGGCATCTGGACGTCCAGCAGAATGACCGCGAAGTCGTCCGTGAGCAGCGCTTTGAGCGCTTCCTCCCCGGAAGATGCCCGTACCAGTGTCTGATCGAGCGCAGAGAGGATGGCCTCCAGCGCCAGCAGATTCTCCGGCCGGTCATCGACCAGGAGGATCTTGGCCTTCTGTACCATGGCCCGCCCTCCTCGTCCCGGCAGTGCACCGGGCGCCGCCCCAGGGGACGGCTTCTGAGCGCCGCCCGTCCTTGTGCCGGTCATGGTAGCCGCACCCCGCCTGTCGCCACACCCTGTCACCGCGATGTCACTGTGCACGTAGCAGAAACGCAGCGGGAGACCAGAAGGTTCCCCGAATCCCGGTTTCTACACGGCTCCGGGCACAATCAGTCAGCGACTCGGCATACCGTGCCGCCACCCGACCGGCCCGTGGACGCGATCATTTCCCCACCACTCAATCATCCTCGGCCGCCCGGCGAAACCCGCCCTCCGATCACTCCCCCCGCATCCACTGCTCCATCACCGAGAGCAGATGATCGGGATCGACCGGCTTCGTCACGTAGTCGGAGGCACCCGACTCGATGGCCTTCTCCCGGTCGCCCTTCATCGCCTTCGCGGTGAGCGCGATGATCGGCAGCCCGGCGAACTGGGGCATCCTGCGGATCGCCGTCGTGGTCGCGTATCCGTCCATCTCCGGCATCATGATGTCCATCAGGACGACCGTCACGTCGTCGTGCTGCTCCAGCACCTCGATGCCCTCGCGGCCGTTCTCGGCGTACAGCACCGACAGACCGTGCTGCTCCAGGACGCTGGTGAGCGCGAACACGTTGCGGATGTCGTCGTCGACGA
Organism: Streptomyces sp. NPDC087844; assembly: GCF_044742785.1. Lineage (NCBI taxonomy): Bacteria > Bacillati > Actinomycetota > Actinomycetes > Kitasatosporales > Streptomycetaceae > Streptomyces > Streptomyces sp. NPDC087844. The sequence goes on from NZ_JBIUVD010000001.1 coordinate 924,289, forward strand.
TCAACACCTTCTCGCCCTCGAAGCGGAAGACCGCACGCGCCCGCGTGGCCACCTCCTCACCACCCGAGTCCCAGGCCTCCGGAGCCTGCGTCTGCGTCCCCGGCAGCACGGGGCGCTGCTCGGCCGCGGACACCGCCCTGCGACGCCGCCTGAAGAGCGCGGCGGGCCCGTTCTGGGTCTCCTGGTAGGACCTGACCTCCGCCGGTGTCTCCACCCGGCCCTCGGCCTCGTTCTCCGGGCCCGCCGGCAGCGCGCCGTTCTCCATGGGCGGGGACAGCTGCGGGTAGCCCTGCGGCGGGAGTTCGCTCGGGTGCAGCGGCAGGTACAGCGTGAACGTCGAGCCGCGTCCCGGCTCGCTCTGCGCGTGGATCTCGCCGCCGAGCAGCCGCGCGATCTCGCGCGAAATGGACAGGCCCAGTCCCGTACCGCCGTACTTCCGGCTCGTCGTACCGTCCGCCTGCTTGAACGCCTCGAAGATCACCCGCATCTTGCTGGCCGCGATCCCGATGCCCGTGTCGGTCACGGAGAACGCGATCAGGTCCGCGTCCGCGTCCCGCAGCGAGCCGGCCTCAAGCAGCTGCTCCCGGATGGCGACCGGCACCTCCGCGCCCGCCGGCCGGATGACCAGTTCGACCGCTCCGGAGTCGGTGAACTTCACCGCGTTCGAGAGCAGGTTGCGCAGCACCTGGAGGAGCCGCTGCTCGTCCGTGTGCAGCGTGGCCGGCAGTTCCGGCGACACCCGTACGGAGAAGTCGAGGCCCTTCTCCGCCGTCAGCGGACGGAAAGTGGCCTCTACGTAGTCGACGAGTTGGACCAGCGCGATACGCGTCGGCGACACGTCCATCTTGCCCGCCTCGACCTTCGACAGGTCGAGGATGTCGTTGATCAGCTGGAGCAGGTCGGAACCCGCCCCGTGGATCGTCTCGGCGAACTCGACCTGCTTGGGGGTGAGGTTGGTGTCCGCGTTGTCGGCGAGCAGCTTGGCGAGGATCAGCAGCGAGTTGAGCGGCGTACGCAGCTCGTGGGACATGTTGGCGAGGAACTCGCTCTTGTAGCGCATGGAGACCGCGAGTTGCTCGGCGCGCTCCTCCAGAACCTGCCGGGCCTCCTCGATCTCGGTGTTCTTGACCTCGATGTCCCGGTTCTGCTGGGCCAGCAGCTCGGCCTTCTCCTCCAGTTCCGCGTTGGACTCCTGGAGCGCCTTCTGCCGGTTCTCCAGCTCCGCCGACCGCTCCCTGAGCTGCTCGGTCAGCTCCTGCGACTGCTTGAGCAGCACCTCGGTCTTGGTGTTGACCGCGATGGTGTTGACGCTCGTCGCGATCATCTCGGCGATCTGGCTGAGGAAGTCCTTCTGGATGTGCGTGAACGAGTGGAACGACGCCAGTTCGATCACCCCGAGGACGGTCCCCTCGAAGAGCACCGGCAACACGATGACATGCGCCGGAGGTGCCTCCCCGAGCCCGGAGGCGATCTTCAGATACCCCGGCGGCACGTTCTCCACGAGGATCGTGCGCTTCTCCTTGGCGGCCGTCCCGATCAGCGTCTCCCCGGGCCGGAACGACGTCGGCATGGAGCCCATCGAGTATCCGTACGACCCGAGCATGCGCAGCTCGTACGAGTCGTCGTTCGCGGCGCCCACGTGCTTGCCGTCGTCCAGCGGCATCGCCATGAAGAACGCGCCGTGCTGCGCCGAGACCACCGGAGTCAGCTCGCCCATGATGAGCGAGGCCACGTCGGCGAGGTCGCGGCGGCCCTGCATCAGACCGGAGATCCGGGCGAGGTTGCCCTTCAGCCAGTCCTGCTCCTTGTTGGCGATGGTGGTGTCGCGGAGGTTCGCGATCATCTTGTTGATGTAGTCCTGAAGTTCCTGGATCTCACCGGAGGCGTCCACGTCGATCTTCAGGTTGAGGTCGCCGCGGGTCACGGCGGTCGCCACGCGCGCGATGGCGCGCACCTGCCGGGTCAGGTTCCCGGCCATCTCGTTCACCGACTCGGTGAGGTCGCGCCAGGTGCCGTCGACGTCGCGTACCCGCGCCTGGCCGCCCAACTGCCCCTCGGTGCCCACCTCGCGGGCGACCCGGGTGACCTCCTCGGCGAACGACGACAGCTGGTCGACCATCGTGTTGATGGTGGTCTTCAACTCCAGGATCTCGCCGCGCGCGTCGATGTCGATCTTCTTGGTCAGATCGCCCTTGGCGATGGCCGTGGTGACCATCGCGATGTTGCGCACCTGGCCGGTCAGGTTGGACGCCATGCCGTTCACGGACTCGGTGAGGTCCTTCCACGTCCCGGACACCCCCGGTACGCGTGCCTGGCCGCCGAGAATGCCGTCCGTGCCCACCTCGCGGGCCACCTTGGTGACCTGGTCGGCGAACGAACTCAGCGTCTTCACCATGGTGTTGAAGGTGTCGGCGAGCTGCGCGACCTCGCCGCGCGCCTCGATCGTCACCGTCCGCGTCAGGTCGCCGTTGGCGACGGCCGCCGCGACCTGGGAGATGTTCCGCACCTGCACGGTCAGGTTGTTGGCCATCAGGTTGACGTTGTCGGTGAGGTCCTTCCAGATGCCCGTGACACCCGACGCGTGCGCCTGCCCGCCGAGGATGCCCTCGGTGCCCACCTCACGGGCCACCCGCGTGACCTGCTCGGCGAACGACGACAGCTGGTCGACCATCGTGTTGACGGTGGTGACGAGTTCGAGGATCTCGCCCTTCGCGTCGACGGTGATCTTCTTCGACAGATCGCCCTTGGCGACGGCGGTCGTGACCTCGGCGATGTTGCGCACCTGGATGGTCAGGTTGTTCGCCATGAAGTTCACGGACTGCGTGAGGTCCTTCCAGGTGCCGGAGACACCTTGCACCTCGGCCTGCCCGCCGAGAATGCCCTCGGTGCCCACCTCACGGGCCACCCGCGTGACCTGCTCGGCGAAGTTCGACAGCTGGTCCACCATCGTGTTGAGGGTGTTCTTCAGCTCCAGGATCTCGCCGCGCGCGTCCACGTCGATCTTCTGCGAGAGGTCACCGCGGGCCACCGCCGTCGCGACCTGCGCGATGTTGCGCACCTGCGCGGTGAGGTTGCCGGCCATGCCGTTCACCGAGTCGGTGAGGTCCCGCCACACGCCCGCGACACCCGGCACCTGCGCCTGACCGCCAAGACGGCCGTCCGTGCCCACCTCGCGGGCCACCCGGGTCACCTGCTCGGCGAAGGCGCTGAGCTGGTCGACCATGGTGTTGATGGTGTTCTTCAGTTCGAGGATCTCGCCGCGCGCGTCCACCTCGATCTTCTGCGACAGATCACCGCGCGCCACCGCCGTCGTCACCTGCGCGATCTGCCGCACCTGGGACGTGAGGTTGCCCGCCATGAAGTTGACGGAGTCCGTGAGGTCCTTCCACGTACCGGACACGCCGTCCACGCGCGCCTGGCCGCCCAGCCGGCCCTCCGTGCCCACGTCACGCGCCATCCGCGTCACCTGGTCGGCGAAGGACGACAACTGGTCGACCATGGTGTTCACGGTGTTCTTCAGCGCGAGCATCTCGCCGGAGACGTCCACGGTGACCTTCTGCGACAGATCGCCGTTGGCCACCGCCGTCGTCACCTGGGCGATGTTCCTCACCTGTCCGGTGAGGTTCCGGAACGCCGTGTTGACGGAGTCGGTGAGGTCCTTCCACGTACCGGCCGCGCCCGGCACCTGCGCCTGACCGCCCAGCTCACCCTCGACACCGACCTCCCGCGCCACGCGGGTGACCTCCGCGCCGAAGCTGGACAGCTGGTCGACCATCGTGTTGACGGTGTTCTTGAGCTCCAGCATCTCGCCGGCGACCTCGACGCTGACCTTCTGCGACAGATCGCCGTTGGCCACCGCAGTAGTTACTGCGGCGATGTCCCGCACCTGGGTGGTGAGGTTCCGGAAGACCGTGTTCACCGAATCGGTGAGGTCCTTCCAGGTCCCCGCCGCGCCCGGCACATTCGCCTGCCCGCCGAGCCGCCCCTCGCCGCCGACCTCGTTGGCGACGCGGGTGACCTCGTCCGCGAACGTCCGCAGCGTCTCGGTCATCTGGTTGATCGTCTCGGCGAGCTGCGCGACCTCGCCGCGCGCGGACACGGTCACCTTCTGCGACAGATCACCGTTGGCGACCGCCGTCGTGACCTGGGCGATCCCGCGCACCTGCGCGGTCAGGTTGCCGGCCATCAGGTTCACCGAATCGGTGAGGTCCTTCCACACCCCGGCCACCCCGGGCACCTGCGCCTGCCCGCCCAGCTCACCCTCGGTGCCCACCTCGCGCGCTACCCGCGTCACCTCGGAGGAGAACGAGGACAGCTGATCCACCATCGTGTTGACGGTGTTCTTCAGTTCGAGCATCTCGCCGGCCACGTGAACCGTGACCTTCCGGGACAGGTCACCCTTGGCGACCGCCGTCGTCACCAGCGCGATGTCCCGCACCTGGGCCGTCAGCCGGTACGCCATCGTGTTGACCGAGTCCGTGAGGTCCTTCCACGAACCGGACATACCGCGCACCCGGGCCTGCCCGCCCAACTTGCCCTCGGTACCGACCTCACTGGCCACCCGCGTGACCTCGTCGGTGAACGTGGACAGCTGGTCGACCAGGTTGTTGACCGTTCGCCCGACCTTCAGGAACTCGCCGCGCAGCGGATGCCCGTTGCCGTCCGCGGCCTGCGCCCGCAGCTCCATACGCGGCGACAGATCGCCCTCCGCCACCGCGGACAGCACCCGGCCGACCTCGGAGACGGGCCGTACGAGATCGTCGACGAGCGCGTTGGAGGCGTCGATCGCCGCGGCCCAGGAGCCTTCGCAGGCGCCCGTCTCCAGCCGCTCCGTGAGCTTTCCCTCACGGCCGACCATGCGCCGCACCCGCGACAGCTCACCCGTCAGCTGCAGGTTCCGGTCGCCCACCTCGTTGAAGACAGCCGCGATCTCGGACATCACGCCGTCGCCGGAGACCGTGAGCCTCTTACGGAAGTTGCCGTCCCGCATCGACACCAGGGCCGCCAACAGCCTGTTGAGGGCCGCCGTGTCCACCTCTGTGGTGCCATTGCGCGGTTTACGTTGATTACTCAGGGACTGTCCGCCTTTCGCGCGCGTCTTAGTGCCCCGCGTCGCTGCGCCAGACTCCACTGTGTCCCTCCCGCAAGGGTCGACCATTTACTGCTCGGCGTACTCGGGTACTTCTTGCTCCGCGTGCCGGAAGGCTCTCAACCTGCCCGGACCTTCCCTTGAAGCCTGCCCAGTGTTTCACCATGGCTGAACCAGGCCATAACAGTTCGGCAGCTTCGCACACGGTCCGCACACCCTTGGGACGTAAACACTGGCGACCGGCATCCGCATGGACCGCGAAGGTAAGTAACCTTGCATGCGGCTGTCCAGCCACGCCGGTCCTTCCGGCCTGGGCGGTGGCACGAGTACGAGCGGGCAGGCATCGGAGGGCACCGCACCATGACCACCGGACTGCATCCCGGGGGACCACCCCAGGATCCCCGGCCGACCGAGAACCAGCTCCTGCCCCGGCAGGGGCAGGTCGACCACGGAGCCCAGCCCGCCTACGACCGGACAAGGAGTTCTGTGATCACCGCGCGCGCGGCCGCCAGTTTCGACCCTGTCGGGCGGTCCGTCGCGACCGCCCGTTCCTTCGTCCGTGACACCCTCCAGGGCTGGGGCTTCGCCGACATCGTCGACGACGCCGTGGTCCTCACCAGCGAGTTGGTCACCAACGCCGTGGTGCACGCCGGCACGTCCGCGGACGTCCTGTGCCTGCGCAGCGACGACGGCGTACGGATCGAGGTGGCGGACCACTATCCGGAACGTGAGATTCCACTCCAGGGCAACGCCATCAACATGGGCAACCCCGACCGTGAGGGCGGGCGCGGCCTCCAGCTCTGTGCCGCCCTGGCCGGCCGCTGGGGTGTCGAGTACACGCCCACCCGCAAACAGGTCTGGTTCCAGCTCGACCTCCCCGAGCGCGCGGTGGGCACCCGCACCGCGGGCCCCTCCCTGCCCTCCCATCTGCTCCCTCTCGCCGACGGCCGCGTCCGCGTGGCGGTCGTCCAGATCGACCGCACCGGCGCGATCAACGCCTGGAACGAGGACGCGGAGGAACTCTTCGGCTACCCGGCGGAGCAGGTCGTCGGCAAGCCACTGACCGATCTCGCGGCCTGGCCGCACACCCCCGGCACCAGCACCGGCATCGTCGAGGCCCTCAAGCTCTCCCGCTGGGAGGGCAGTTACGGCCTGCGCGGCGCCAACGGCCGCGTCACCCCCGTATACGCCTCGCACCTGCGCGTACGGGACACAGGCGGTGAGCCGTCGACCGTCTGTCTGCTGGTGCGCGACCACGAACGAGCGGTCCTGCAGACCCCGTTGCGCGTCTCGGCCACGGACACGACCACCAGCTCCGAGGGCCATGCCTCGGACCCTTTCGAGGTCTTCATCGGCTCACCGGCCCCGGACGACCTGGACGGCCTCCTCCAGCGCACGGTGGAGCGCGCCCGCGACATGCTCGACGGCGACTCCGCCTTCCTCCTCCTCGCGACCGACGACGAAACGGAGTTGGAGGTACGTGCCTCCACCGGGCTCCCCTCCGCCCGCCAGCGCTTCGCCCGCGTCCCTGTGGAGGCGGGTACCGGCCGTTACGGCTCGGCCCGCATGCCGGCCGTCCACGAGGACCTCACGGCCGTCCCAGGGGCCGTACCGCTCCTCAGTGGCACCGGTATGCGTTCGGTCGTCACGGTCCCTCTCAAGGTCGAGGGCCGGCTCACCGGCTCGCTCGGCGTGGCGGCCGAGTCACCGGGCCGCTACTCGAACGAGGAGGCCCTGCGCCTCCAGTTCGCCGCCGACCGCATCGCCCTCGCCGTGGAGTCGGCCCGGCTGGGCGAACTGGAGCGGCTGCGCCGCGGCTCGCTGTCCTTCCTCGTCGAGGCCTCGGACCTCCTCGCGGGCACCCTGGACCGCGACCAGACGCTGGCCCTGATGGCCCAGATGACGGTCCCGACCCTGGCCACCTGGTGTGCCGTCTACACGATCGCCGACCAGGCCTCCGACCCCTACCTTTCGTACGTCCTGCACGAGGACGAAGAGCGCATCGACGGCCTCAAGGCCCTCCTCTCGAAGATCGCCCCTCCGGACCCGGTCCCCACGCCGGGCGCCCGGGTGTGGGCGGCCCCCGCGGAGGCGGCGCACACGGCGGCCCTGCGCACCTCCATGCGCAGTCTCGGCCTGAGCGGACAGGCCTCGGTCAGCTCCGGCATCGGCACGACGCTTGCGACGGCCGGCGCGGTCGGCGGCGAGACGGTCGTCCTGCCCCTGGTGGCCCGCAACCGCGTCATCGGCATGCTGACGCTCGGCAAGCCGACGGACGAACACTTCCGCCAGGAGATCCTGGAACTGGCCGAGGACCTGAGCCGCCGGGCCGCCCTCGCCCTTGACAACGCGCGCCTGTACTCGGAGCGCACGGCCATCAGCCAGTCCCTCCAGCGCAGCCTCCTGCCGCCGGAACTCCCCCACATCGACGGCGTCGAGGTCGAGGTCATCTACCGCGCGGCGGGCGAGGGCAACGAGGTCGGCGGCGACTTCTACGACCTCTTCCCCATCCGCGACGGCGCCTACGGCTTCGCCATCGGAGACGTCTGCGGTACGGGACCTGAGGCGGCCGCGGTCACCGGACTCGCCCGGCACGCGCTGCGCCTGCTGGCCCGCGAGGGCTACGGCGGCCCGGCGGTCCTGGACCGCCTGAACTCCGCGATCCTCGACGAGGGCGCCCGAAGCCGCTTCCTGACCCTGCTGTACGGGGAGTTGTGGCCCCAGGAGGACGGCTCGGCGCTCCTGAAGGTGGTCTGCGCCGGCCACCCGCTCCCCCTGCGCCTGCGCCCGGACGGCACGGTGGAACCGGCCGCCGACCCACAGCCGCTCCTGGGTGTCATGGACGACCTGGAGCTGTACGAGCAGGAGGTGACCCTCGATCCGGGGGACGTCCTGCTGTGCGTGACGGACGGCGTCACCGAACGCCGCGAGGGCACGCGCATGCTGGGCGACGACGGCCTCGCCGAAGTACTCACCACCTGCACGGGTCTGACGGCCGGTGCGGTGGCCGCCCGCATCATGCGCGCGGTCGAGCGTTTCGCGAGTGACGCCCCGTCCGACGACATGGCCATTCTGGCGATGCGCGTCCCGGGTCTGCAGAAGGACTGACGGACCGGTCCCGGGGCCCCATCGGCCCCGGGATACGCAAAAGGCCCCCGCCCACAAGGGCGGAGGCCTTTTCTGTCTGAGCCCCCAAACGGAATCGAACCGTTGACCTTCTCCTTACCATGGAGACGCTCTACCGACTGAGCTATGGGGGCCTGTTGCTTCCGAGGTTTCCCTCTCGGCAACGAGATAAAGCATACCCCGAACGCCGGTGTGCTCCCAACTGCGTTCGATACCGCTTTTCTGGCCCTAGAAAGCAGGCTGGAGCAGCCCGCCGAGGGCATTGCACGCGGACACGATCCGCTGCATCTCCCGCTTCGTCAGCGACGCACCGAGGGGCAGAGCCAGCGTCTCGTCGGCGGCCCGTTCGGTCTCCGGCAGGCAGACGTCCCGCCTGAACGCGGGCATCCGGTGCACCGGTGTCTTCACCGGCACCCTGCACTCGACGCCCTTGGCCCGCACGGCCCGCGCGAAGGCGTCCCGGTCCGGCCGCCCGTTCCCCAACACCCGCACGACGTACTGCTGGTAGGTGTGCCCCGCGGCCCGCTCCGGAGTCCGTACACCCCGCAACCGCCCATCGAGGTAGGTCGCGTGAGTCCTGCGCTCCTCGACCTCGGCATACGGCGCCTCGGACTCGCCCTGTTCGAGCACCAGCAGCCCGCGCCGCCGGCCGATGTCCCACAAGCGGGACATGTCGGCGAGCCGCCCGAAGCGGTGAACGGCGACCAGGGCGGCCGTCCGCGGCCCGACAGCCGCCTCCACCTCGGCGGCGTCGAGGCAGTACGTACTCGGATCGATGTCGACGAACACCGGCAGTGCGCCGGCCAGGATGACGGCCTCGGCCACCTCGGCGTTCCCGAACGCCGGCACGATGACCTCGTCACCGGCTCCGACACCCGCGGCTCTGAGCATTGCAGCAGTACCCATGCCGGTGATGTTGGTCGCGCAACGTGAACTCCAAGTGACGCACAACAAAAAAGAGCTGGTCCCTGAACCTAAGTTCAGGGACCAGCTCTGTCAAAAATAGTTCGGCGGCGTCCTACTCTCCCACAGGGTCCCCCCTGCAGTACCATCGGCGCTGTAAGGCTTAGCTTCCGGGTTCGGAATGTAACCGGGCGTTTCCCTCACGCTATGACCACCGAAACACTTTGAAACTCTGATTCAAACACCCGCACCACACCCCCCGTGGCCACTCTAAAAGGGGTATGGGGTTGTTCGTGGTTTCAGAACCAACACAGTGGACGCGAGCAACTGAGGACAAGCCCTCGGCCTATTAGTACCGGTCAGCTTCACCCTTTACAGGGCTTCCACATCCGGCCTATCAACC